>CAYGOX010000117.1:0-5541 GCA_964351485.1 uncultured Halioglobus sp. | reverse complement strand
CTGCGTATCGGGAATGGCCGCGACTACAAAGCGTCGCTCAACCTCCGGCTCCAGAACCGGCGTGGCGCAACCGGCCAGCAGCCCAAGCAGCCCCACCACAACCGCATATCGAACAATGTGCATAGTGACAACCTCGTACAATTAAGGGGACAGTTTACTTATCTCTGCATAATTAAGGGGACAGTTTACTTATCTCCGCGCCCCGATCGTGTGCAAACGCAACCGTGATCATTATACTGTTCGGAAGAATAATGCCAGGGACGTCGAATTTTTCGTGAATCCTCATAAGCCACGCCCCGGGAAGGGCGTTTTGACCACGCACCTTCGGGCCGTTCTCACCCTCAGTTGCGTCCTGCTTTTCAATGCGACGGACTCCATCGCCCAAACCTCACTCGGCCGCGTAGGCGACACCGAACTGCACTGGGCCGCCTACCGCGGGCACACCGCTATCGTACAGCGTTTGCTGCGCAGCGGCGCACCGGTCAATCAGCGTGTCGACTTGGGTAGCACCGCGCTGCATCTGGCGGCCTATAAGGGGCACGAGGAGGTGGTGCGTCTCTTGATCGAGAGCGGCGCCGACGTGAACGCGCGCACGGAAGATGGGATCACCCCGCTGGACTGGGCAAGGAGTAACAGCCACGCCGATATCGAAGCCCTGTTGCTTGCCAACGGTGCGACGGTGGGCAAGCCGCTGCCGGTGAAATCTCGCTCCCGGTCGACGGATATCGCCGCAGCAGGCGTGGCGAGCCCCGGACAATATCTCTTGTCGCAAAGCGGCAAGTATCGCGAACAGCCGCTGCACCGTCAGCCCGTGAAAAAGGCTGTGGAAGACGATTTTGTCGAGCAGTCGATACGCCCCGAAGAGTTGGAAAAGCTCGAGTCTGTCGCGCAGATTAACCAGACCTTGCAGCAATACCGCGAAGAGCAGGCCCAGGCCGCGCCTGTTGCCGAGGCGCCGGCGGTTGCAGCTGAAGCAAAGCGCGAGCCTGTCGAGCGCGCAGCGCCGGCTGAATCCGCCCCGGCCAATGCCTACCGGATTCAACTCGCCGCCGTGGGAGACTATGAGCGCGCGCAAGTTGTGCGCTCGCAGTTTGCAGAACGTTTCAGCGCTATCCTGGGGCAGCACACGCTGGTGGTGGAGCCGGTCGCCGTGGGCGAGCGGACACTCTACCGCTTGCGTTCAAGCGCGCTCACGCAGGGCGAGGCGGACAGCGTCTGCGAACAAATCCGCGGTCTTGCGCAGGACTGCATCGTCGTCGCGCCGCCCGGCACCTGAGCCGGGCTCGCAGACCTTACCACCGATACCGCATTTCCAGACCGTAGGTGCGCTCATGCTGCTTGGGCACGCGGTGGTTGTAACCGTTCTCGAGGAACACGGTGGGCGTTGAGTAAATGGCTGTGGCGTAAAACTCGTCGGTGACGTTCTTGACGAAGAACGTTGCATCCCAGGTTTCCGAGTGGCTGCGCAGGCGGGCCGACAGGTCGAGCAGCGTCAGTTCGTCGCCGATGGTGTTTTCGTCCTGGTGCAGACCGTACTGCACTTCGTCGCGGGCCTGCAGCGCGCCGATGAAGACGACGTCGAACAGGTTGTCGCGGTTCCAGGTGTAGGCGGCGGTCAGGTTCAGTTTCCAGTCGGGCGAGAACGGCATGTCGCCACCGCCCAGGTCCTGCAATCCGTCCGGACATTCGCCGCGGAATTTCTGGCCGTCGCTGCAGTTGCCCAGGTCGTAGTCTTCAATGGTGGCGTCTATCAGCGCCAGACCGCCGGAGAGGCGCAGGTTTTCCGTGGCCTGGTAGAGCACGTCGATTTCCAGGCCGCGGGTTTGTACCTCACCGGCGTTGATCAGGAAAAAGCCGCCCGGATCGTCCTCGGGATCGCAACCGGGGTTGTCATCGGGGCAGTCCGGTGTGCCGTCCGGGTCGAAGAACGCCTGCGACTGAAAATCGTCATACACGGAGTGGAACAGCGCCGCGTTGAGCATAAGCTGACCGTCGAGGAAGGTGGACTTGATGCCCAGTTCCCACGAATCGGAGGTTTCGGGGTCGATACGCTCGGCGGTCGCCGGATCGGTGCCGAAGGTCAGATCGAAGGCGGGACCTTTATAGCCCTGCACGAAGCTGAGGTAGGCCATTCCCTGCCCGCTGTAATCCCACTGCAGCGCAATCTTGCCGGACAGGTCGTCCTCGTCGGTGGATTGGCCGGTGGGCGGGACCGGGTCGGGCACGCCGACCGGGAAGCCTGAGCGGACGCGCTCGAAGACGAAGTCGAGGTCATCCTCGGTGTAGCGCGCGCCGAGGATCAGGCGCCAGGCTTCGTTGATGTTCCAGGTGGCCGCGCCGAAGACGGCCCAGTTTTCGGAGTCTGCCTCGAAGGTGGCTGTGCCCATGCCGGGGTCGCCCGCGACGATTTCGAAGGAGCGGTTGAAAACCCGTTCTATGTGCTGGTCGAAGTAGTACAGGCCGGCCACGTAGCTGATGACGTCGTCGGCCGGGGAGGTGATCCGGATTTCCTGTGTGAACTGCTCCTGGTCGGTGGCTCCGCCCTGGTCAAAGCTGAGAACCCGGATGGGCTGGCTGTCGATATCGCCGTCGGCCTTGCCGCCGATTTCCCAGCTGCGCAGTGAGGTGATGGAGGTGAGAGTGTAGCCCTCGAAATCCCAATTGATTTCCAGCGAGTGGCCCCAGTGTTCGTTGTCGAAAAAGCCTTCCTTGTCATTGTTGACCAGATCATTTTTCTTGCCGGGTACGACCGGTGCGATGAGGTCGAGGACTTCGTCGACAAATTCCTCGTTGCCGCCGAAAGGCTCCAGGCGGTAGAGGGGCGCGGCGCTGCAGTCGCATTCGCCGTCGCCGTAATCGCTGGACCATTTGACCTCCAGGTCATCGCTGGTCCAGCGCAGCTTGCCGCGGATGCTCCAGTTCTCTGAGCCGTTGAGGTCGTTGCCGGTGTTGACGTTCTTGATATAGCCGCCGGTGTCGTCGGCGGATGCCGTGAGGCGGTAGCCGAGTGAGTCAGTGATAGGGCCAGAGACGGTCAGCCCGGCGCGGTATTCATCCTCGCTGAGTACGGCGCCCATGATTTCGCCGGTGTGTTCCTCGGAGGGATCCTTGGTGACGATGTGCACCACGCCCGCGGTGGAGTTTTTGCCGAACAGGGTGCCCTGGGGGCCGCGCAGGACCTCGACCCGCTCGACGTCCAGCAGCTGAATGAAGGCCTGTCCGGAGCGACCCATGACCACGCCGTCGACCATCGTCGACACGCTCGGTTCGACCGCGGTGCTGAAGGATTGTGTGCCGATGCCGCGGATGTTGAAGGATGTCTGGCGCGGGTTGGAGCCATCCTGGAGCGTCAGGGCCGGCACGAGCCGGATGAGATCCTGGGTGGAGTTGAGTTGCTGTTCCAGGAGCATTTCGTCCGACAGCGCCGTCACCGCCACAGCGACGTCCTGCATGCTTTGCTCGCGTTTGGTGGCGGTTACGATGACTTCTTCCAGGGCCAGGGCATTGCCCTGGGCGGTGAGGCCCGGGGCGTGCAGTGACAGGGAGGCGGCGCAGGCGAGGGTGGCAACGCGGGCTTTATGCATGGTGGGTCCTTTATTTATTTTTTGAGTAAAGACCTGATCTGACTTAGCCAGTGACAGATACTGGCGGCGCCAAGATCAAGTTGCGGGCTTTTTTAATACGGTAGTTATAAGCCTTGATGTAGAAATCATCAAGTTCGTGTGGTGGTGGGGTGAATTCAGGGGACAGCTTGAATTAAGGGGACGAATTAAGGGGACAGTTTACTTAATTGGAATTAAGTAAACTGTCCCCTTAATTCAAACTGTCCCCTTAATTACGCTCCCTAAATGCTGTTCCTAGCTCATGTAGCGGTCAAACTGGCTCCAGAAGCCGAATTCCATCATTCCGAAGCCGACGTCGCCGTCCAGTTCGAAGCGGGCGGGGGTTTCGACAAGCCCGAAGAACTGGTCGTCGTTCCTGGCATCGTAGTGGACGCCCTGCGTCACGGTCTCTTTGCCCTGGAACATGCCGTGGCGCCAGTCTGCTTCGAGTCCGTAGCCTGTGCCTGTGGTCAGGTAGGTCTGGAGGAACGGCTCGCCGGTCAGCTCAAGTGGCCCGCCGGGGGCGTCGGGAAAGCGGACCCGCCCCTGCTTGATGTTGGCCTTGAAGGGGGCAGCCATGTTGAAATCGTGGTCGTGCTCGGGTCGACCCAGCCATTCTGGCTCGCGGTTTCCATCCTTCCAGATTCTCACGGCCTCCTCGATCGTGCGCGTGCCGTTATTGGTTTCGTTGATGATGTACAGGAGCGCATAGTCCTGGAACAGGACAGGGAAGTAGTTCCACATGCCTTCCATGGAGGGCGTGCCCTCGTGTATTCCGGCCGGCTCCGCTTCGCCCACCGGGCGAATGCCCCAGGAGCGATCGCGGGAGCCTATCCATTTGTCCGGGGTGATGTCCCAGGTCTTGTCGCCGACTTTCAATGAGCCTTTCCAGGTGCCCAGTTGTGCGAAACGCATCGTATCGAAGAGTGTGCGACCCTCTCTGCGGATGTAGTGTCGTGGTTCCAGGAAGGGTTCGTGTTCGCCTTCCCAAATCGCGTCGATTTCGATACCCCACTCGTTGGGTTCAACCACGAGCCGTAGTCGCTGCAAACCTTCCAGCACCTCGACCTTGAGGGGGCCTACGCTGATGTCACCGCGGTCATCGATGACTTTCGAACTGCGAATGACCTGATGGTCATCACCGTGACGGACGAGAAGGAAGGCGTCCTGCACGCCCAGGGTCGGATACTGTCCGAGACCGAATACAACGAAAATTTCTTCGTCACACTTGTGCAGGTTGAAGTAGTAGCGGTCGTAGAAGTTTCGATCCGACGTGCCGACCTGGCGAACCACGTCGCTGATCTGGTGGATCGGGTAGTCGTCCATCTTCGATAACATGGTGTTTTCTCCGTTAGAGTTATGGGGACAGTTTACTGAATTTCCCCAGGTCTGATTGCGGGGACAGTTTACTTAACTGGCCGCTTCGGCCCCGGTTTGCCTTTTTTCAGATCCTTGCCGGTGAGGCCCTGCAATTTATTCAGAAAGGTATCGCTACCCGCGGGCCTGCCCGTTCTACCGTGCCGTCTCAGCAGGTCGAGATCGTCGGAATCCGTCTCCGTAGCGAGGTAGGAAGCCCAGTCCGAGACGCGCCGGCGCATGGGTTCAACGGCCACAATCCCGTTGTCCCTCGCCAACAGGTGCGCACGGGCGCTCGACCAGGGCCAGTCCCGAGCCTGCTTGCACATGCCGGCTCGTACCGGGTTGAGTTCGGTGTAACGGACCGCCTTGATCAGGTGGTTTTCATCCATCGCAAACGAATGAAATCGCTCCTGCCAGAGATGACCCTGCCAGCCCTCCCGCGCGTTGATATAGCGGGTATAGCGCCGGTGCACCTGGCTGAACAGCCTGGCCAGGCTGTCCGTCCGCTCGGGTACCACGATCAGGTGGACGTGATTCGGCATCAGGCAATACGCCCAGATTGTGACCGCAGCCTCGGTCT
>CAYGOX010000116.1:2514-10452 GCA_964351485.1 uncultured Halioglobus sp. | reverse complement strand
CTCGGCGGCCCAACGGTCACGGGCGGCCTTTTGCTCGGCCTTGATGGCGGCCAGCGACACCGGCGTCTTCACCGGCCCGACCGGTTTGAGATCGACGCAGAAGAATTTGGAATCCTTATCCGTGGGATCGATATAGGCTTCCTTGGCCACTTCGCTCACGCCGACGATCTCTTTCGCGCCATGGGTGGCGGTCATGTACTTTTGCCGCTCGGGCGAATTGGTCAGCGTGAACAATTCGGGGTACTCATTGGTGATGTTGGCCTTGAGTGGATGGGATTCCAGCTCGCCGAATACGCGGCTGAACGCGATCTGGTTCTGCGGGTTCACGTCCTGCCCGCGAAACAGCAAAATGGCGTGCTCATCCCACAGCGACACCAACTCCGCGGCCAGCGCTTCACTGATCGGCTGGGTGATATCGAACCCCTCCACCTCAACACCCACGTTCTGCAGTGGTGTTACCTTTAACGCCATACCTTATCTCCTTATTCGAGGACGCCCGGGTCGCGCCGAATCTCCCGCCGCGCCATCGCTTCCCACAGGAACGGGAACCCGTTGGCGTCAGGCAACGCAATGCCCGCAATCTGTTCTTCAGTGAGCGGTACGCCGCCACCGACCTGTTCAACCTGCCAGGCGCGCATGCTGCGCCACTCCAGCGTCGTGACGCGCAGGTGCGCCTGCCGCAAATCGCGCGCCACCACCAACGAGCCGTGATTGGCCAGCAGCGCCCACTTGGCGTCGCCGAGCGCTTTCGCGGCGGCCATGGAGGCATCGCCATCCTCAAAAGTTCCACCGTACTCGTTGTACAGCGGCAGCGGGCCGTCGACGTAGGCACTGGCCTGGTCGTACACATCCGGAACGCGGTGGGCATTGGCCCAGATGCCGCTCCAGTGCGCGTGATTGTGGATAATCACGTTGGCCTCGGGCCGCAGCGCGTGCAGTTGCAGATGCAGCCCCAGCGCCGGGGTTGTATTCCACTGGCCGTCGATAATCTTGCCCTCGGGATCGAGGGTGAGGATGTCGCTCGCGGTCACTTCATCCCAGGCCAGCTCCCAGGGGTTGGTCAGGATGTTGCCGTCTTCCATCCGGAACGTGATATGCCCGGCGATGTGTTCGTTCCAGCCCTCGTGAAACAGCATCCGGCACATCAGCGCCACCTGCGCCGCCTCGCTGAGCTCCGGCAGCAACGGTTTGCGCCCGGGGTTGGGCGCAAGGTAGTTCACGATATCCAGGTTGACGCCCGGAATCATATTCATAGTGTTCTCTCCCACCCGGTTACGGCGCTAACCGCCTAATCGTCGGGGGCGACAAAGGGTGGTTGCCGCCTCAAACCGCGCAGCCAGTTTAGTCCACCCAGGACACCCGGACGAGCTACCAGCCAACGTTCCAGCCGATATTTCCCGGGGAAGTTCATCAACATTAAACCAGCGAGGATAGTCAGCAGGCCCTGCCCGGGTGTCACCAGCATGATGACACCCAGCGCCACCAGCACGGCGCCGATACTGTTCTTGATCGCTATGCCCACCAGCGTAATGGCCGGCTGCTCCGTAAGATCACTCCAGGCGACCCGCTCTGTGCGCACAAAATAGTCCGCTGGCAGTCGCGTAATGACCCACGGCAGGCAGATCAACGTAGCCAGCGCCATCAGCGCCGACCCCCCGCCCAACGCCAGCAGTAACGGCTGCCACTGCTCGAGCAGGGGCTGCAACGGCTCAAGCGCGCTCAGTATCGCGTCCACGGCCACCTGCCCCCCGCTCGTTGCGGGTGATTCACACTCACACAGTTTCCCCTTCAGTGTTGTTCATCGATAATACCGCGTTCACCCGAAAACGAGACAATGGCAGTGAAGCTTTCTGTACTGGACCAGTCACTGGCGCGCTCCGAAGACGACGCCCAAACCGCACTGGCCGAAACCCTGGAAATGGCGCGCTGGTGCGAAACGCTGGGCTACACCCGCTTCTGGGTGTCCGAACACCACGCGTTCCGCACGGTCGCGGGCAGCGCGCCGGAAGTGTTGCTCGCCGCGATCGGCGCAGCCACGCAGGACATCCGCATCGGCTCGGGCGGCATCATGCTGCCGCACTACAGTCCCTACAAGATCGCCGAGGTATTTTCCCTGCTGGCCAACCTGTATCCCGGACGTATCGACCTGGGCATCGGCCGCGCCCCCGGCGCCGACATGGCGACTGCGGTTGCGCTGGCCACCGATGGCCGCCCCAAATTCGAAGCGTTCCCCGAACTCACCGCAAAACTGAGCGATTACCTGTGGCAGGCGCGCACCGCACCGGTGGTCAGCCCGAAACCGCCGGAGGATATCCCGCTGTGGATGCTCGGCTCCAGCCCGGACAGCGTCCTGCTGGCCGCCCAGCGCGGCCTGCCCTACAACCTCGGACTGTTCATCAACCCGCAGGCCGACGACCGCATGATCGGTATCTACAAGGATCACTACACCCCGAGCGAGCGACAACCCGAACCCTACGCGATCCTCACACTCAGCGTGTTTTGCGCCGACGATGCGGCGCACGCCGAGTTGCTGCAACTGACCTACGATCTGAACCTGTTCCGCTTTTTCACCGGCCAGACCAACGGCCGTTCACTGACCCCGGACGACGCCAAAGACTACCCGCTTGGACCGCGCGAGGAAGCCTTCATTGCCAGTCGCGCACCGGGCCGCGCCACCGGCACCCCCGAGGCGGTGGCCCTGCGTATTGCCGAGATGGCCGCGCGCCACCGCGCCGACGAGATCATGGCCGTCACCAACATGTACCATTTCGAGGATCGGCGCCGCTCCTTCGAGTTGCTCATGGGCGCGCTGGGCTAAATAAAGACGGTTGTAAAAGAACTGTAAATCCACTGCCTCAGACCCCAAAAACGGCCCGTTTGACCATTTTCGGGCAAAAAAAATGCGGCCCCCGTGGAGGAGGCCGCATCGCGCGGGAGGCGTCGTTTAGCCTTCCATGCTCTTCTTCATATCGTCCGCAGCTTCCTCGGCAGCATCACCCGCTTCGTCCATCGCGTCCTTGGCGGCGTCACCGGCATCTTCCACGGCATCCATGGCGGCATCGCCCGCATCGTTCATGGCATCGGCGGCATCGTCGACCATTTCACCGGCCTTGTCCTTGGCACTTTCGTACGCTTCGCCGGCCTTGTCCTTGGCGCCCTCGTAGGCGTCACGGGTGGCGTCAGCAGCGTCCTTGGCCATCGCCTGGGCGCCGTCTGCAGCGTCTTTTGCCATATCTTCCGCGGACTTAGCGATCTCACCTGCCTTGTCGCCTGCAGACTTGGCCATCTCGCCAGCCTTGTCGCCGGCAGACTTGGCCATGTCGCTGGCCTTGTCGCCCATCTCGGCCGCCGATTCCTTCATTGAGTTGACTGACTCTTTCATGTCCTCTTCGCTACAGCCGCTACACCCGGCCAGCGCAGTGGTCATCGCGAAGATTGAGGCCAGACCCACAGTCTTGATATTCAACATAACGCACTCCAAATTAGTACCTGAATTATTGAAAAAGAAACCCGTGCCGAGCGTGTCAGAAACGAGTTAGGCTTGGTTTCTGCGCGGAATATAGCACAAATACAGCGCAATACCGGTCAGCCGGCGCTGTGGTACACGTCCTGCACGTCCTCGAGGTAATCGAGCATGTCAACAAAGGCGTCGAGGGCCTCGCGATCCTCGGCCGACAGCTCCGTGGTGGTCTGGGGGACAAACTGGGTGTCGTCGACTTCGAAGTCGATCCCCTCGAAAGCGTCGAGCAGCGCCTGGCGCGCCTTGAAGTAGTCCGGCTGCGGCGCGAACACGGTAATCATGCCGTCCTCGCTCTCGATATCGGTGACGTCCACGTCAGCGTCCACCAGGACCTCCAGCACCGCCTCCTCGTCGTCGTGGGCAAAGACGAAGATCGCGCTGTGGTCGAACATGTGACTCACACTGCCCTGCGTGCCGATCTTGCACTTGGACTTGGTGAAGCACTGGCGCACATCGCCAAAGGTGCGGTTGGGGTTATCGGTCAGGCAGTCGACAATCACCATGCAGCCACCCGGGCCAAACCCCTCGTAGCGCGCCGTGGCAAAATCCTCGCCGCCGGCGCCGCTGGCCTTGTCGATGGCCTTGTCGATCACGTGAGACGGCACCTGGTCCTTCTTCGCGCGCTCGATGATGCTGCGCAGCGCGAGATTGCCGGCCGGGTCCGTGCCCCCCGCCTTGGCCGAGACATAAATTTCCCGGGCGTACTTGGAGTACACCCGCGCCTTCATGTCCGACGTTTTTGCCATCGACTCTTTACGGTTCTGGTAGGCTCGTCCCATTGTTCAAATCCCGGTCGTTTCGGTGTGTTTTCGCAAGGGCGCTAATATAGTGTCTCGTCGCGCTGCCCGCCAGTGCACGGCGTCTCGCGCCGAGCATGGCCAGACACTTCGTGTGGGTTCATAATAAGGAAAGGCACGCGTATTCGAGGTCACTCCCGCATGAAGAAACTCCTGATCGCCGGCCTGGTGCTCGCCGTGGCAGCCTTCGCACTGTGGTCCGCGAGCAGGCAGCCGCCCCCGGCGGTCACCCTGCACACGGTGGAGAAAGGCACCGTGGAAAATACCGTTTCCAATACCCGGGCCGGGACCGTCGAGGCGTGCCGTCGCTCGAAACTGTCCATGCCCATGGGCGGCCGGGTCGATGAACTGCTGGTCGATGAGGGCGACCTGGTCGAAGCGGGACAGATCCTGCTCACCCTGTGGAACCGCGATCGCCGCGCCATGCAGGCGCAGGCCAGCGCACAACTGCTGGCCGCGCAACACCGCGAGCAGCAGCTCTGTGTGGAAGCCGACAATGCCGAGCGCGAGGCGCGCCGCCTCGAAACCCTGCTGCAGAGAAAGCTGACCTCGCGGGAGTCCACGGAGATCGGTCGCACCCGCGCCCAGGCCTCGCGGCTGGCCTGTCGCGCCGCCGGAGACGAGGCCAAGGTGGCGCAGGCCAACCTGGAGATGAACGAGGCCCTGCTCGACGAGACGCTGTTGCGCGCGCCCTTCGCCGGCATCGTGGCGGAAATTCACGGCGAGGTGGGCGAGTACGTGACACCCTCCCCGCCCGGCGTGGCGACCCCGCCCGCGGTCGATTTGATCGACTACACCTGCCTCTATGTCACCGCACCCATCGACGAGGTGGATGCCGGCCACCTGTACCGCGACCTACCGGCGAGGATCACCCTGGACGCATTCCGCGGAGAAATTTTTCCCGGGAAGATCACGCGCATCGCACCGTACGTGCTCGACCTGGAGAAACAGGCCAGGACAGCGGAAATCGACGTGGCCTTCGACGACCCCGAGGTGCGCAAACGCCTGCTGGTGGGCTACAGCGCCGACATCGACATCATCCTCGAAACCCGCGAGGACGTGGTGCGCATACCCACTGAAACACTGCTCGAAGACAACGAGGTCTATCGCTACAACGCCAGCACCGGCACGCTGGAAAAGCGCGCGGTCGAGGTGGGCCTGCGCAACTGGAATTTCACAGAAATCACCGGTGGTCTCCAGGCCGGTGACCGCATCGTCCTGTCACTGGACATCCCGGAGCTGGCCGACGGCCTGGAGGTCGTACCCGACGATGATTGAGGTGCGCGGTGTCAACAAGACGTTCGTGCTGGGCGACAGCGAGGTGCACGCGCTCAACGATATCAACCTGTCGGTGCAGGCGGGTGAGTACATCTCCGTCATGGGCTCGTCGGGGTCGGGCAAATCGACGCTGCTCAACATGCTGGGGCTACTCGATCGGCCGGACAACGGGCAGTACTCGCTCAACGGCATCGACACGATGACCCTGGACGAATCCGAGCGCGCCCGCGTACGCCGCGAGGAGATCGGCTTCGTCTTCCAGTCCTATCACCTCATCGCCCGCCTCACCGCGCGCGAGAATATCGAGATGCCGCTGGTTCTGAGCGGCGTGGCGCCGCGCGAGCGCACGGCCAAGGTGGACGACATCCTCAAGCGCCTCGGCATTTTCCAGCGCGCCCACCACCTGCCCAACCAGCTCTCGGGCGGTGAACGCCAGCGCGTGGCCATCGGGCGCAGCATCATCATGTCGCCGGGCATCCTGCTGGCGGACGAGCCCACCGGCAACCTCGATTCCAAATCCGGCGGCGAGGTAACCGAGATTCTCGAGGATCTCAACCGGGAGGGTCTGACACTGCTCGTGGTCACCCACGATCCCGACATGGGCGCCCGCGCCACCCGGAAAATCCGCATGGGGGACGGCAGCATTATCAGCGACACCGTCGCGCAGGACCCGCAGGCCGGCGCGGGGGCGGCCCATGCGGCCGGCTGACCTGGTCAGCTTTACGCTGCTGGCGCTGCGGCGACAGCAGTTTCGCAGCATCATGCTGCTGACCGCCGTGGGCCTGGGCGTGGCCGCGGTCGTGGTCCTGACCGCGCTGGGCGAAGGCGCCCGCGGCTACGTCCTGGGTGAATTCGCCTACCTGGGCAAAGACAGCGTCATCATCCTGCCCGGACGCAAGGAGACTACCGGGGGCATGCCGCCGATCACGGGTGTCGCGGCCCGCCAGATCACGCTGGAGGATGTCGAAATCATCTCGCGCAGCGTTCCCGGCGTCGCCGCAGTGGCCCCGATGATCCTGGGCAACGAAACCGTGTCATTCGAGAGCCGCAGCCGCGACAGCCTGGTGCTGGGCACGACTGCAGATTTTGTCAAAATCCGCCGCATGTATATCGGCAGCGGTGAAAATCTGCCGCAGGGCGCGCTGCGCGAGTCCGAACCGGTGGCGGTGCTGGGCGAAACCCTCAAGCGCGAATTGTTCGACAACCGGCGCGCCATCGGCCAGTGGATCAGGCTGCGCGACTATCGCTTCCGGGTCATCGGCATCCTCTCGGGCAAGGGCGACTCCTTCGGAATAGATTTCAGCGAGGCCATTTTCGTGCCGGTCGCCGCCGCGCAGTCCATCTTCAACACACCGGGCGTGTTTCGCGTGGTCTTCAAGGTCGATGAGAACTACTCTGTAGAGACGACCAAGCAGCGCGTGGAGGATCGCATGGCCGAATTGCACGACGGCGAGCGCGACGTCACCCTGGTCAGCCCCGACTCCATGCTCGCCACCTTTGACGATATCCTCGGGGTGATGACCGTAGCGGTCGCCGGCATCGGCGCGATCAGCCTGCTCGTCTCGGGCATCCTGGTGATGAACGTCACCCTGATGTCGGTCAAGCAGCGCACCGCCGAGATCGGTTTGCTCAAGGCCGTCGGTGCGCCGGCCGCGCAGGTGCGTACCCTGTTCCTGGCCGAGGCCGGGATGATCGCGGCGGCGGGCGCGTTGATCGGCATCGTCGCCGGCCAGGCGCTCGTATTCGGCGGCCGCTTCCTGTACCCCGAAGTGCCCTTCGCCACACCGGCCTGGGCGTACATCGCATCGGTGGTGCTCGCCGTCGGGACGGCACTGCTGTTCGCCTGGCTGCCAGCGCAGCAGGCCGCGCGCATGGAACCTATCCATGCGCTGGCAAGGAAATAGCCGCGATGCGCTTTACTGACTGGTTGCGCTGGGTGTTTCACGCGGTGACCAGCGCGCGCCTGCGCAGCATGCTGACCGCGCTGGGCATCAGCGTCGGCATCGCCGCGGTCACCATGCTCACCTCCATCGGCGAGGGCGTGCGCAACTATATGCTCGAGAGCTTTTCCCAGTTCGGCACCCGAATCATCGCAATCACGCCGGGCAAGCCGACCACCTCGGGTATTCCCGCGCTGCTCACGACCATCCGCCCGCTGACTCTCACGGACGCCCGGCAGCTGGACCGCCTGGGACATGTCGAGGCCTCGGTGCCCGTCCTCCAGGGCACCGCCAAGATCGAGGGGCCGCGCTTTTCACGCGACACCGACGTGTACGGGGTCAATCACCAGATGGCCAGCGCCTGGAAATTCGACACGGCGATCGGCACCTTCCTGCCCGATGA
>CAYGOX010000116.1:0-2504 GCA_964351485.1 uncultured Halioglobus sp. | reverse complement strand
ATCACCAGATTCTCCTCATGCACCATGATCCGTCCCTCCGCCAGGACCATGCTGGGTTCCAGGGTCATGACCATGCCGGGCTGCATGACCGTATCATCGAAGCCGATGATCGACGGCGATTCCGTCAGTTGCATGCCGAGGCCGTGGCCATAGCGCCCGACGTCACCGGTATCCTGCCCGATGACGGCCTGCAGAATTCCCGCTACCTCGCGGTGCTGGGTTCGCGTGTGCGGCAGGAAATCTTTCCGGGCAGCAATCCGCTGGGCGAATTCGTGCGCATCGCCGGCTCGCGCTACCGCGTCATCGGGGTCATGGAAAGCAAGGGGCAGTTGCTGGGCTTCGACCTGGACGATTCGATTTTCATCCCGGCCGATTTGGCCATGCAGATGTTCAACCGCGAAAGCCTCATGGAGATCGACGTGGTGTTCCGCGAGAGCACCACCTCCGCCGCGATGCGCGAGAGCATCCGCAAACGTCTTGTCGAACTGCACGGCGACGAGGATTTCACGCTCTTCACCCAGGAGGACATGCTCGGCACGCTGGACAATATCCTGTCCATGCTGAAAGTGGCAATCGGCGCACTGGGCGGCGTGGCTCTGCTGGTGGGCGGTGTCGGCGTCCTGACCATCATGACCACCGCGCTGAAGGAGCGGACGCCGGAAATCGGCCTGCTGCGCGCCGTAGGCTGCACCCGGTCGCAGATTCTCTGGATGTTTCTCGGCGAGGCTGTGGTCCTCTCCGCGCTGGGCGGACTGCTCGGCCTGGCCTTCGTCGCGGCGCTGATCGCCAGCCTCAACGTACTGGTGCCGGGACTGCCGGTGGCCGTTCAGCCCGCCTATATGCTGGCCTCGCTCGCACTCAGTTGCACGGTCGGACTGGCAGCCGGGCTGTCGCCGGCGCTGCACGCGGCCAACCTCGATCCCATCGACGCACTGCGCGCCGAGTAAGGCCGCTTCCAACCATACCCGCCGCGGTTACGCCCTACCCCGTTCGGGGCAGAGGCGCTGGTTTTTCGAGAACCACCGCACAATTTCACAAGCTTGCAAAGGAACTGAATCACACTTGCCCCCCACCAAGGTTGTTGCACACAGGCCCCTGTGGTCCAGTACCTACAGGGCCTTCAACACACCTGCGGTAGACGAATAAACGTCCCTGAGGATGCGGTACATGGACACCAGGAAGCTCAAGAAACCAGACAACCTCAAAGAGGAGACCTGGGATCAACACCTCAACTGGATGGGGGTCATGGCGAGCGAAGTCGAGTCCAACCTGAAAAAACACCGTGAGCGCGTCGAACAGGACGCCGCCCGGGCCCGCACGCTGCTCGAGACCCACGTCAAGGCACTGAAGAAATCCCGCTGCACCCGCAGCCTGTTCAGTTTCTCCAACGGCGTCCGCCCGCGCAAATAGCCCGCAGACCACCCAACACCGAACCCGTGACCTGACAAAACGCCGCCCCCGCGGCGTTTTCGCGTTTCTGCCCCCGTGAAATTTGGTTAGGAAGATCGACCGATACGGACATTGGGCAGCACCCGGGCTTCCATTACTGTGGCGCAATCGAGGACCCGTGCCGGGTCGCTAACGCTGTATCGAGGAACCCCATGCAAACACAATTCTGCAAAGACCTGGGTGTTGAAACCCCCATTTTCGCATTCACCCACTGCCGCGACGTGGTCGTGGCCGTGAGCAAAGCCGGCGGCATTGGCGTGCTCGGCGCGGTCGGGTTCTCCCCCGAACAACTGAAAGAGGAACTGGACTGGATCGACGAGCACATCGGCGACCACATCTACGGCGTCGATACCGCGATCCCGCAGAAGTACGAAGGCATGGACAAAACCTCGCCGGAAGAGCTGGTGGCCATGCTCAACGATGCGATTCCCCAGCAGCACCGCGATTTTGCGGAAAAGCTGCTGCGCGACGCCGGCGTACCCGAGTGGCCGGACAAGGACGACGAGGTGAGCCTCAGTTTTTCCGCGGTACAGGCGCAGGCGCTGGTCGACGAGGCGCTGACGCGGCCCAAGTGTCGCATGATCGTCAATGCGCTGGGCACTCCGCCCGCGGATATCGTCAAGCAGGTCCACGATTCGGGCCGGCTCATCGGCGCGCTCGCCGGACGCCTCAAGCACGGTATCGCCCACAAGGAAGCCGGGCTGGACTTCATCGTCTGCCAGGGTTCAGAGGGCGGCGGCCATGCCGGTGAAGTCGCCTCCATGGTGCTGTGGCCGCAGATGATCGACGCCGTGGCTCCGCTGCCGGTACTCGCCGCCGGCGGTATCGGCAACGGCCGCCAGATTCTCGCCGCCATGAGCATGGGCGCGGCCGGTGTCTGGATGGGCTCCATGTGGCTCAACTCCGAGGAAGCGCACGCCGAGCCGGCCCAGCGGCAGTCCTACATGGACGCCAGTTCCGAGGACACGGTGCGATCTCGCTCGTTCACCGGCAAGACCGCGCGCATGTTGAAGAACGAGTGGACCGAGGCCTGGGAACAACCCGACACGCCCGAC
>CAYGOX010000115.1:9345-10477 GCA_964351485.1 uncultured Halioglobus sp. | reverse complement strand
GCGGCGATGATGTCGAGCTGCTCCTGCGTGGGCGCTGCCGTCGTGGGCACGTCACCGTCGATGTGGACGGGGTAACCGGTGTTCTCCTGCACCTGCTCAGCGGTCACGCCGGGGTGCAGCGACACCAGACGGATCTGGTGGTCCGGACCGCCAAAGTCCATCACGCACAGGTCAGTCACGACCAGCCGGATATCGATGTCATCGAGCGAGTGACCCTTGGGCAGGCGCGCCGGGTTGTACCCGATCGAAGAGACGAAATCGCACTCGCCGTCCATAAAGACGCGCGTATTGTGCGAAGGCACGAAGAAACTGTTGGGGTGGGAAATGGAGTTTCCCGGAAAACCACGTGCGCCGAGCATCATCACTTTGGGCTGCTCGTAGGTGCCGCCGAGCGCGGAGGTGTTGGACTGGCCGAAACGGTCGATCTGGGTCGGCCCGAGCATGGCGTGACGCTTGCCACTCCACACGTTATCGAAGATGCGCGAAAAACCCATCCAGCTCTCCGTGGCGGGCACGAAGTCGTCGGGGCGCTTGCCCAGCGGGTTGGGCTCACTGAGCATCCAGGCCTCGGAATCCGTCATCATCAGATCCGGGTTGGTGGTTTTCATGGCAAGACTTGCGGCGAGCCGCGGTATCACGCCGATACCGGTCGCCAGGACCTCGCCGTCATCGGCAAAGGCCGCGCTCGCGGCGACGATACATAATTCAGCCAGGCTGTACTGGATTGCTGCTGTCATGGGTTTTCTCCGTGGCTGATCAGTAGGTGGGCAGTTCGATCGCGCGAATCGCGTCGAGGCCGCCGACGTTTTCCTGGTACTCGGCCTCGCTCGCACCGAGGTAGGTATCAAGGTACCCCTTAAAGCCCGCTTCGTCTTTCGCGGAGCCGGCATACGCCTTGAAGTGGGGAACATCGAATCCGTAGAGCGGTGTGCAGGACGACGGGTGCGCCCCGCCCGGGATGTGCACCACGCCGGTCGTGGCGGCGCGCTCCCAGTGCACCATCCGCGCCTGTGCCGGATCGTGGAAATAGTCGGTGTCGACCAGCTCATCGCAGGAGACAAACGTTTCCTTCGCGGCGCGGGCAAACCAGTCATCCATATAATGATCCGGACCCGCGATCTGGCAGACGCCG
>CAYGOX010000115.1:0-9335 GCA_964351485.1 uncultured Halioglobus sp. | reverse complement strand
GCACGGCCCGACGGCGCGCGTCGGCGCGGTCGACATGGATCAGCGACGCATCCAGGTGCAGGGCGGGCATCGCCACCCACTCCTTGTCGTCGTAGGGGCTGTCGATCACCTTGATGTCGGGATTCTTGTTGATAATGTCCGTACCCAGACCGACTTCGGTGGGAATGAAGGGCAGGCCCCAGGCCGCGGCGCGCAGGCCCAGCAGCATCATGCCTTCATCGACTTCCATCACCTCGATGGCGCCGGTCTGGCGCGCCTGGCGGAAATACGGTTCCAGCGGAATGAAATCCAGCGAGACAAAGGCAAAAACCACTTTCTTTACCTTGCCGGCAGCGCAGAGCATACCGACATCGGCCCCGCCGTAGGCCACAATCGTGAGATCTTTCAGGTCTGATCGCAAAATCTCACGCACCAGCGCCATCGGCTTGCGCCGCGGGCCCCAGCCGCCGATCCCGAGGGTCATGCCGTCACTGAGACGTTCCACGACCTGGGCCGCACTCATCTGCTTGTCCATGTTCATTCCTTTTCGTAGCTGACTATGTTTTTGCTGAATTAGTTCTAGCTGACTATCCGCGCCATGCGGTAATCGTGTTTAACAAAATTTACGCCCAACGTGCTCTGCGTGCCGCGCACCCCATCGATACAGCTGATGCGCTCGTGTACGAACTGCGCCAGGTGTTCGGTGTTGCGCACCATCGTAATGGCCAGTATGTCCGATCGACCGAGCATGACCCCGACAAACCCCAACTCCTGAATCTGCGCCAGTTCGCGCGCGACTGACTGCGTCTGTTCACTGCGCTCTACCTCGATCCAGATGTAGGCCAGCGCGGCATCCTTGAACCGGTCGATATTCGTCACGGCCGTCAGGCGTATCTGGCGCTGATCCTCCATCCGCTTGATCCGCGCGCGGACGGTACCCTCGCTGACCCCGAGCTGTTCGGCGATCTCGCTGTTGCTCACCCGCGCATCACGCGACAGGTGCTCAACGATCGCGCGGTCCGCCGCGTCAAGCCTGGCGCGCACGCAGCGGCACCCAGTCTGGCTGGTTCTTGAGGACATCCAGGGCCAACGCCGGTGTCAGGCGCCGTACGCCATCGACCTTGCCCAGCCGGTCAGCAATCAGTTCGCTGACCGCGGCCTGGTCGCGCGCCACAACGAGAATCTCGATGTCCTGCGCGCCCACTACCACGTTCACCGAAAAAACCTCGTCGATCTGGGCCAGTTCGCGCGCGACTGCTTCGGGTGAACGCCCTTCCACCTGGACACCGATAGCCAGCAACATGCCGTAGCCCGCTGCCTCAATGTCGGTTACCGCGACGACCCGCATCGTGTTGGAATCTTCCAGCCGGCGCACGCGCGCCCGCACGGTGTTCTCCGATACTTTGAGCTCCCGTGCCAGTGCCCGAAACGACATGCGCCCGTCGCGACGCAGCCATTCGATGATGGCCTGATCCGTTGCATCGAGCTCAATCGGCTCGGCGGCGGCATTGGCAGCGAGGTTGTTCACAATGCGCTTTACTCCTGGGACATGGCCAGCAGTGCCGGCTTATCCACCTTGCCGCCGGCGTTCATGGGGAATTCGTCCATGAATACCACCGAGCGCGGCACCTTGTAGTTCGCCATCTGGTCGCGGGACCAGGCGATCACTGCCTCGGCGTCCAGCGATGCACCCGGATCCAACACGACGTAGGCGCGGGCGACTTCGCCCATGCGCTCGTCGGGCACGCCGATCACGGCCGCGCGCGCAACGCCGGGCATATCGCACAGCGTATTTTCGATTTCCGCGGGGTAGCAGTTGAAGCCGCCGACAATAAACATTTCCTTGATGCGACCCGTGATGCGGACATAGCCCTGTTCGTCCATCACACCGACATCGCCGGTTTTCAGCCAGCCGTCTTCGGTCAGCGTTTCGCGAGTCGCCTCCTCGTTGTCGAAGTAGTGCTTCATGACGTTGAAGCCACGACACCAGATTTCGCCGTCGGTGCCAGCCGGTACTGTCTCGCCTTCGCGGTCGACGAGCTTGACCTCGACACCGTCCATCGCGCGCCCCGAACTGTGGGAAATGCGTTCGGCGCTGTCATCGGGTCGGCAAATGGTCATCACGCCACAGCACTCGGTCAGGCCGTAGGCCGTGACAACGACGTCAAAACCGAGGTCTTCGCGCATGCGACGGACCAGTTCCACGGGCACCGGCGCTGCACCGGTCGTGCACAGGCGCAGACTGGAGATGTCGTAATCGCCAATGCGCGGATGCGCCAGCAGCGACTGGTAGATGGTGGGCGGCCCGGGCATCATCGAAATTTTGTCACGCTCGATCTGCGCCAGTACGGCATCCAGGTCAAAACTCAGCACGGGCAGCACACGGGCACCGCAGATAAAGGCGGCCAGCCATCCGGCCTTGTAGCCGAAGGAATGGAAAAACGGGCTGATGATGAGGTAGTTGTCGTCGCAGCGCAGGCCGATCGTGCCGCTCCAGTTTTCAAACGTCCGGATGTTCTGGCCATGCCCCGTTACCACACCCTTCGGGTTGCCGGTGGTACCGGACGTGAAGAGGATATCCAGGGTGTCATCGGGCGTGAGCGCCGCCTCGCGTTGCGCCGCTTCGGCCTCGGGCACCGACTCGGCCAGGGCCAGGAATGCCTCCCAGCCATCCTCACCCGAGCCGTCGAGCAGCACGGTGCGCTCCAGGGAGGGAACCGTTTCGCCGCTCAGCAACGCGGGGTAAGAAACCCCGAGAAAATCATCGACCGTAAACAGCATGCGGGCGCCGCTTGCGTTGAGAACGTACGCCGCCTCTGCACCCTTGTAGCGGGTGTTGAGTGGCACCACCACGCCGCCGATGCTCTGCGCACCGATCGCGGCGATGATCCACTGGTAAATGTTCGGGGCCCAGATGGCCACGCGATCGCCGTGGCCGAGGCCGGCCGCGAGAAAGGCCCGGGCCGCGCGCACGCGCAGCGCGTCGAGTTCCGCATAGGTGAGATTGACCGGGCCGTCGGTGATCGCCAGGCGATCAGCGTGATCGCGGGCGGCGTCGGTGATGACCTGGGGAAGCGTCCTGGCCTGATAGTCCTGCCCTGTCATGCGTCAACACACTCGCAAGAAATCCGTTGGGGGACGGGAATATTACTCAGGTTTTTGGGCTTAGGGAACCGCTATTCGTAGAATATCTATTAAATTTCTACGAATAGCATAGAAAGAAAGGCGGTTTTAGCAGTAAAACTGCAATCTAATCAGCCGGTTAGCCGGCCATGTGGGGCCGCTCAACCGGGGAAGCTATAGTCCTTGAACTGCTCCCGCAGCGCGGTTTTCTGAATCTTGCCCGTCGCGGTGTGGGGAAGTTCGTCGACAAACTCCACCGCCTCGGGCGTCCACCACTTGGCAATCTTGCCGTCGAACCAGGCCAGCATTTCAGCGGCGTCGAGGTCATCGCCCCCGGGGCCGCGCACAACGATCAGGAGCGGGCGTTCGCTCCACTTCTCGTGGTAATGACCAATCACTGCTGCCTCGGCGACTTTGGGATGATCGGTCGCGACGTTTTCCACCTCGATTGAGGAGATCCATTCGCCACCGGACTTGATGACATCCTTGGTGCGATCCGTGATCGCCATGTACCCCTGCGAATCGATGGTGGCGACATCGCCGGTTTCAAACCAGCCCTCGTCGTCGTGCGCGTCCGTTTTATCCAGCTTGAAATACTGCGAACAGATCCACGGGCCGCGCACCTTCAGCGAGCCAAAGGCCTCGCCATCCCACGGTAATTCGTTATTGTCGTCATCGACGATTTTCATTTCCACGCCAAAGATTGCCCGGCCCGCCTTCAGGCGAATCCTGGCAAATTCCTCCGGCGTGTACTTGTCGCGTTGCTTGTAACTGGCATTGATGGTTCCCAGCGGGCTCATCTCCGTCATTCCCCAGCCTACGCTACTGTCGACACCGTACTCGTCGAAATCCTCCATGATAGACAAGGGGCAGGCAGCGCCACCGACGATGATCCGCTGCAGCGATTCAACGCGCTTGCCACTGGCTTTGAGGTGCGCGATCAGCCCCAGCCACACCGTGGGCACACCGGCGGACAGCGTCACACCCTCTTCGTTGATCAGGTCGGCAAGAGTTTCCCCGTCGCCCATCTTGCTGCCGGGGAACACAAGTTTGGCGCCGATCATCGGGCAGGCGTAGGGATTGCCCCAGGCGTTGACATGGAACATGGGAACAATCGGCAACACGACGTCGGTGGATGCGATACCCATACCGTCCGGCAGCACACTGGCGTAAGCATGCAGGATGGTGGAGCGATGCGAGTACAGCACACCTTTGGGGTTTCCCGTGGTGCCAGAGGTGTAACAGAGTGCGCAGGCCTCGTTTTCCTGCACCGGCGGATAGACAAAATCGTCGCCGCCGCTCTCGACCAGCGCCTCGTAGCTCATGGCATTGGGCAACGAGGTCTCCGGCATATCGGCCGGCGCAGCCAGCACCACCCAGCCCTGCACATGCGGACACTGGTCGGCGATCGCTTCGGCCACAGGCACGAAATCCGGATCGACAAATACGTAGCGATCCTCGGCATGATTAATGATGTAGACCAATTGTTCGGGGAACAGGCGCGGGTTGATGGTGTGACACACGTAACCGCTGCACGCCACCGCGTAGTAGGTTTCGAAATGGCGGTAGTCGTTCCACGCTATGGTCGCCACCCGGTCACCGCGCGCCAGCCCCCAGCCAGACATTGTGCTGGCCAGCCGACGCGCTCGCGCGAACGCTTCCCGGTAAGTGTAGCGATGTCGGGGATTGTCGTGCGTCACCGAGACAATTTCGACATCGCCGTTCACGCGCTGTGCGTGATCGACGATCGACGAGATCGAGAGGTTGGCATCCATCATTAAACCGTTCATGCGCGTGATGCTCCGTATTATTGAGTGTTATTGGGTTTGGACGGCAAACGGATCAGGCGTTGAGCAATTCCCAGGCGTCCTCTGCAGAATGATGCAACGCCCGCCCTTCCTGCTCCAGCTTGATGAGGTGCGCGCTCAGGGAGAGCTTCGCCATCTTGTGCAGGCTGGTATCGACGTCGTCGTAAACGCGCGTCACCAGTTCGTCGAGGGGCGTCTTGCCGCGCTCGCGCAACCGTTCGACCACTTTGGCCTCGCGTTGCAACCGGTGATTAACCAGCCATTCGACCACGGCGCGGGAATCTTCCATCACCTCGCCGTGACCGGGGGCGATGAACTTCAGCGGATAGTCGAGCAAACGCTGCAACGAGGCGATATACGCTTTCATATCGCCACTGGGCGGGATAATCACGACCGTGGAGCCGTTCATGATGTGGTCGCCGGCAAACATCATCGCCTCTTCTTCGAGGTAGAAGCAGTAGTGATTGCCGACGTGGCCGGGTGTGTGGACCGCGCGCAGCGTGAATTCCGGTGTCTGCAACACGTAGTCGTGCTGCAGTTCAACCGTGGGCGCAAAGGTGTCATCCTGGAACATGTCGTCCGGTGGCGATGCGCCGAGCACCTCGGCCCCGGTCGCTTCGGCAATGGCCTTCCATGCGGGCGAGTGATCGGGGTGCGTGTGCGTGCACACGATCCAGCGGATACGATCTCCCGCGGCTTTGAGAATAGCCTCGACGTGCGTCTCCAGTGCGGGGCCGGGGTCCAGAACAGCCACTTCCTCGTCACCGAGCAGGTAGGTGTTGGTGCCCGGCCCTGTCATGACACCGGGGTTGGGCGCCACGATGCGCCTCACCCGTGGATTGAGCCTGTGCGGTATACCGTGATCCAGCATGGGCTACACCAGCTCCGCGATCGCCACGGCCGGATCGACCTCGGCCTCGTAATCGACGCCATCGACTTCGAACCCGAACAGCTGCAGGAACTCACGCTTGTAGCCGGCAAAATCCGACAGCGTGTGGAGGTTGTCCGTGTTGATTTGATCCCACAGCGCGGCGACCTCGGCCTGCACAGCCGGGTCCAGCTCCTTGCGATCAGCGCGCAACCGCCCCTCGTCATCGAGAAACGGATCGTCACCGTAGAGCGACTCGCGAAACAGCCCGTCGATCTGCTCAATGCAACCTTCGTGAATGCCCTTTTCTTTCATCACCTTGAACAGCAACGCGAGATAGATCGGCATCGCGGGAATCGCGGCGCTGGCCTGCGTCACCACAGCCTTGAGCACTGAGACGCGGGCGTCGCCGCCACTGCCTGCCAGTCGCTCGCGAATGGCAACCACGCGCTTGTCGAGGTCTTTCTTGGCCGCGCCGATCGTGCCGTGCCAGTAGATATCCCAGGTCAGCTTCTCGCCGATATAGGTATACGCAGTCGTTTTCGCCCCGAGTGCCAGCACGCCGGCCTCGTCCATGGCCTCGATCCACATCTGCCAGTCCTCACCGCCCATAACCGCGACGGTATTGTCTATCTCTTCAGGCGTTGCAGCTTCAAGATGAAAATCCTGCACGCTCTCCTTGTCCGTGTTGACGCCTTTCTGGACAGCATCCTTGCCAATGGGCTTGAGGGTCGAGTTGTGAATCTCCCCCGTCACCGGGTGCTGCCGCCGCGGGGCGGCCAGGCTGTACACGACCAGGTCTACCTGCTCGAGGTCGGCCTTGATCGTTTCGATGGTTTTCTGCTTGATTTCGTCGCTGAAGGCATCGCCGTTGATACTTTTCGCGTAAAGCCCGGCCTCTTCAGCAAAGTCATGAAACGCCGCGGAGTTGTACCAGCCGGCGGTTCCCGGCTTTTTCTCAGTCCCCTCTTTCTCGAAAAAAATACCGAGCGTGGCCGCGCCGGCACCGAATGCGGCCGTGATGCGCGAGGCCAGGCCATAGCCTGTGGACGCGCCGATGACCAGCACCCGCCTGGGGCCATTTTCTATGGGCCCGTTGCTGCGAACGTAATCGATCTGCGCCTTGACGTTGGCCCTGCAGCCCTGTGGATGAGTCGTGGTGCAAAGAAATCCGCGAACGCGGGGTTTGATGATCATGCGGGTATCGGTCCTGTCGCGAGGGTTGGAATCGCCGCGCCCCGGCGGGGCGCGAGTGGCGGGCAGTTTAACATAGGGGCAAGCCCGGGCCGCAAGGAGAACCGGGGTGTTGGGCTCGCTGCCTTGTGTTCACCGCTCACTTGGCGTTCAATGATCGGCCCGCGCCAGGAAGCCATGCAGTTCGATGACCGACTCACCCCTGCGGCAGCCGACCTCCGACCGGTGGGTCGAAGCAGTGCTTGCCGATTTCGACCACTTTCTCCTCGACCACGCCGCAGCCGAGAAAAAAGCGTCGGGGATGGCGATCTCCATGCTGTCACACTATCCGGACAAAACGCGCCTGGTGGCCGCGATGGCCGATCTCGCGGTAGAAGAACTCACGCATTACCGCGAGGTGGTCAAGTGGATTCACCGGCGCGGCCTGGTGACGGCTGCGGACGAAAAGGACCCTTATGTCATCGCGTTTCGCAAGGCAATTCGGCAGGGACGCGAGGCGTATCTCATGGACAGACTGCTGACGGCCAGCATCATCGAGGCCAGGGGTGCAGAGCGTTTCGCGCTGGTTGCGCAGGCACTGGAACCGGGACCGCTCAAATCTTTCTACCAATCGATTGCGCGCTCCGAGGAGCGTCACTACACCCTGTTTCTCGAGCTGGCGGCGCACTATCTTCCGCAACCGGCGATCGACGAGCGCTTTGAAGAGCTGCTGGCCATCGAGGCAGACATCGTCGCCGACTTGCCGATCCGCGCAGCGCTGCACTGAGGCGCGCTACCGTGACCGGCGCACCCGGTTTGTCCACAGCGCAGCGGCGCTACCTGGACCGCCACTGCGAAGCCGACCTGCCGCCACCTCCTGTGGGCAACAGGCGCTGGCAACACGTGCTGGTCATCCCGGCTTATCGCGAATCCGCCCAATGTCTGAGCCGGTGGAAGACCCTACCGGCTAGCTCGGGGCGCGTGCTGATCATCCTCGTGCTGAACCGGCCCGATGCGGATAACGACATCGAAGCCAACACCAACCTGCGCGAAGCCGTTGTCGCACTACCGACGGCTTCTGGTAACGGCGCGGAACATTGCCTGCGTACCCTGACCGCCTCCGTCGACCTCTGCCTGCTCGATACCGAGCACCGCAGCGGCCCGCTGCCGGCGAGCGAGGGCGTGGGCCTGGCCCGCAAGATCGGCTGCGACCTCGCCCTGCAATGGATGACCTCGGGACACATCGAAACGCCCTGGCTGTGCTGCACCGATGCCGACGCCACATTGCCCGACGACTACTTCGAGCGACTTGCGGCACTCCCGGCGAAGGCGGCCGCGGCGATCTTTCCCTTCTGGCACAACTGCGCCGGCGCAGTCGGTGATGCCACTGCACTGTACGAACTGCGACTGCACCACTACGTGCTGGGACTGGAACAGGCCGGCTCACCCTACGCATTCCACACCCTCGGCAGCTGCCTGGCCGTACACCGCGAAGCGTATGCGCAGGTACGCGGCATTCCCAAGCGCAGTGGCGCCGAGGATTTCTACCTGCTCAACAAGGTGGCGAAGACCGGTTCGCTGGTGCGTCTGGCAGGCAACTGCGTTGCGCTGGACGCGCGAGAATCCGACCGCGTGCCCTTCGGGACCGGCCCGGCCGTCCACCGCCTTCAACAGGCGACCGCGCTGCACGACGTGCGCATGTTCTACCACCCGGCCTGTTTCACCGCGTTGCGTGCGCTACTGGATGCAGTGGAACCCCTGTCGGTCGAGCCCGGTATCGATATCGGCGCAACGCCGGCAGTGAGCGCGCTGCCGGACGCGTTACGGTCCGCGTTAATGAAGGGACTGGAGCAGCTGGACATCGCAAGCGGACTCGCTCACTGCTACCGGCAGGGGAAAACGCCGCAGCAATTTGGCAAGCAGTTTCACCAGTGGTTCGACGGTTTTCGCACGCTGAAACTGGTGCACGCGTTGCGCGATGCCGGCTGGGCTAACTGTTCGCTCATTGAATTGCAGTCGCACGCACTATCGCTATGGCCAACCGCTGAACATCAGCGCGCAGATGTGGCACACCTGCGCCATGCCATCGCGCACCACTGGGGGTGGCAGAGACCGGCGCCGGTATAGCCTGCGCTACATACTGAGCTGTCGAATATCGCTCAGCAGTTCAACGATGCGGGTCATGAAGCGTCCCGCATCACCACCGTTAACCGCCCGGTGGTCATAGGACAGCGACAGGGGCAGCATTTTTCGCGGCAGGAACTCGGTACCGTTCCACACCGGTTGCACCGATGCCTTGGACACACCCAGGATCGCCAGTTCCGGCGTGTTAACGATCGGCGTAAAACCGGTACCACCGATGGCGCCCAGACTCGAAATGGTGA
>CAYGOX010000114.1:8791-10584 GCA_964351485.1 uncultured Halioglobus sp. | reverse complement strand
TCGTCGAGCGAGCCCTTGGCGAAACTCTTGTCGCGCAGGATGCCCGCGTTGTTGACCAGGATGTCGACGCGGCCCCACTTGTCCATGGCTTCTTTGACCATGGCTTCCACCTCGTTGTATTTCGCGACGTTGGCGCCGTTGGCGATCGCCTCACCGCCCGCGGCCTCGATTTCGGCAACTACTGCGCGGGCTGCCTCGGAAGAGCCACCGGAACCGTCGACACCGCCGCCGAGATCGTTGATCACTACTTTGGCGCCGCGCTTGGCCAACTCGATTGCGTGGCTGCGGCCCAGGCCCTGGCCGGCACCTGTGACGATGGCTACCTTGCCGTCATAACGTATAGACATTGCTCTGAATCCTCTGGATAAACGGTGAAAATTAACCGGCGACAACCATGGTCAGCCACTCGGCGACGAGGGCCGGGTTGTCCTCGCCTTCAATTTCTACGGAGATCGCCTGCTTGATCAAAAAGCGATTGCCGTCCTTGGTCGACACGTCCACGATCTCGGCATTGGCACGCACACGCTTGCCGGCGCGAACCGGCGAGAGAAAACGCACCTTGTCGAAGCCATAGTTGAGGCCCATGAGCACATTCTCGGGGACGACCCCGTTACCTTCGGCCATCTTCGACAGCAGCGACAGCGTGAGGAATCCGTGCGCGATGGTGCCACCGAACGGCGTGTTCTTGGCGGCCTCTTCGTCGACGTGAATGAACTGGTGATCCTCGGTGCAATCGGCGAAGGTGTTGATGCGGTCCTGGGTAACTTCGATCCATTCGCTGGGCTCGAATTTGGTGCCGACGGCATTGAGCATTTCTTCCTTCGGGACGACTTTAACTGCCATGGTTTGCTCCTGTGGTTGACCAGTGCCGGCGACGCTCGACTGTGCGCCGCATGACGACCGGCGGGTTGTGATCACTGGGGATTTACTGACGCACTGTTTCTGCGACCTTGCTCACAAGGCCAAGTAGTGTAGTCCAGCTTGTCCAAATCGGCCGCCCGGCGAGTACGGGCAGGCCCGGCCCGGGCCGCACAACAGCGGGCGATACCCGGGGAAATGTGCTCTCAGGCGGAATTTGAACATACAGTATGTA
Source organism: uncultured Halioglobus sp. (assembly GCA_964351485.1). Lineage (GTDB taxonomy): Bacteria > Pseudomonadota > Gammaproteobacteria > Pseudomonadales > Halieaceae > Marimicrobium. Next base: position 9,491 of record CAYGOX010000114.1, on the reverse strand, counting down.
TTTCTAACGTTCAAGTATTTTTCCGGGCCCACGCGGCTGCTATCCTAGCATCATCAACCCCTGAAATCGTCTCTATTGACGTCGAGCTACCCATGCCTGCACCCCCTGTCACACTGGTGGAACGCCTGGCTGAGCGAACCGCCGGCACTGCACCTGGCCCCGATGCGGCCAGCGTCCGGATTCCCGTATCGGTCTATACCGACGAGGTGCGCTGCCGCGCCGAGGTCGACCGCCTGTTTTACCGGCGCCCCCTGATCATCGGCCACGAAACCCAGTTGGCGGAGGCCGGGAACGCCCTGGTCTACGACTGGCTCGGGGTGCCCCTGGTCACCCTGCGTGACAAGACCGGCGCCGTTGGCACCTTCCTGAACGTCTGCCGCCACCGCGGCATGCGCCTGGTACAGGACGAGGGGTGCACGCATCTGCGCTCCATGGTCTGCCCCTACCACAACTGGACGTACGGCCTGGACGGTGCCCTGCGCAACATACCGCGCGATGAGACCTTTACCGACCTGGACCTGGAAAGCCTCAACCTCGTGGCCATACCCACCGAGCTGCGCCATGGCCTGGTCTGGATCCAGCTCGAGGGAGAGATGGACCTGGACACCCACCTGGCGGGACTGGGTGCAGATCTGGAAACGTTTGATATGCGGGGGCAGCACTTTTGCCAGCAGCATGTCCGTACCATCGCCTGCAACTG
>CAYGOX010000114.1:6349-8781 GCA_964351485.1 uncultured Halioglobus sp. | reverse complement strand
GAGCTGCTGCAGCTCCCACTTGTCGAGGACGCCTTCCTGCACGGCTACCACGTGACCCGCCTGGACAAAAAAACCGTCGGTCCGTTTTTCCCCGATGCGGTTGCCGAATCAGACAATCTGGGCGATCACATCCGCTCCGCAGTAGCGCGCAACGAAATTTCCGAAGCGGTGGACCAACCGCGCGAGAAACTCGACCTGCGGCGCATGGTGACCTTTTCCTACACGGTGTTTCCCAACGCGGTACTGATTTTTCATCCCGAGTACACCAGCATCATCAGCCTGTTTCCGCAGGGCCCCGACAAGACAATTTTCGCGCACACGATGCTCACACCCACCCCGCCGGCCTCCGAGGAACAGCGCGATCACTTCCTGCGCTCCTTTGAACTGATCGATGGCGGCGTGTTTCAGGCGGAAGATATCTTCGTCTCGGAAGGCGCTCAGCGCGGCATGGCCAGCGGCGCGAACAGCCACCTCATCTTCGGCGGCCTCGAGGAAGCCGCCGTGCGGTTTCACGGCATCATCGATCGGGAACTGGCAGACGCCTAGAAATTGTAGGTCAGTCGCACTCCGTACAGACGCGGGTCAGACAACGTGGTGGTGGCATTCTGGGTCACCGTGCTGGGCCGGCCTATGCCGATCTCGGCCCGGCTGTCGCTGATATTGCGCACGAACGCCTGAACCTCCCAGTCGCCGTCCGGCGCCGCCGCCGTCACCCGCGCATCCCACTGGCTCCAGTCGTCGATCTTGTCGAGTTCGGGATTGTTGAACGCATCGGCCCATGAGTCGCCGCGATACAGGAAACTGGTCGTGGCGCGCCAGTTCAGGTCGAACATATCCCACATGTAGGTCGCGTTGAGCGACACCGAGTGGTCGGGCGTGAGCGGGAACTCGTTCCCCTTCAGGTTGAGATCCTGCTGACACAGCGGATCCTGGCCGCGGCCCTGTGCGAGTGGCCCGATCGTGCAGGCATTCGCATCCTTGGAGAAAAAGTCTTTGTACTCGGTATCGTTGAACGACCAGGTACCGCTGAACAACCAGTGCTGGTTGAGCAGGAGCTGCCAGTCGAACTCGATACCCATCGCCACGGCCTCCTCGGCGTTCACGAACGTGTTCAGGCCGATGCCGTTGACCACGTCGCGCTTGAGTACCTGGAGATCCTCATAGTCATAGTAATAAGCAGACACACCGACATTGGCGCGGTTGTTCCAGAGCGAACCCTTGTAGCCGATCTCCCAGGAAGTCAGTTTCTCCGGCTCCACCTGGTCAACCTCGGGGCTGGCTGACGGTTTCTGAAAGTTGAAGCCACCGGAGCGGTAGCCGGTCGCAACGAATGCGTACAGGAAGTGATCGTCGGACAGCGTGTGGTCGACGCCGAGCCGCCAGGTGATCTCGTCCCAGTCGTCGGCCTCCTCGCGGAACACGGTGGGATTGTCCGGATCGCCCACGTACTGCACAAACGTGTTGTCCGTGCCCTCCTTGTCATCGTAGGAATAACGCAGGCCGAAGGTGAGTACCGTGTCGTCGCGCCAGTCCCAGCTCAGCTGTCCATACGCGGCGTAGGAACGCGTATCAACTTTTGCTTCACCGCGATAAAGGTAGTTGTCGTCGCTCACCGGCGCATTCAGCACGTCGGCAAAAAATGCGTAGACCTCGATCAGGTCGTCGTTGAATTCGCGGAAGCTGACAACCTGGTCCTCATCGCTATGGTAGTAGTACAACCCGGCGATGACGTTCAGCCTACCGTCGTAGTCCGAAATGTACTGCAGTTCGTGAGAATCGAACTGCGCGGTCTGGTTGACGCCGTAGAGCATGTCCGCCGGCGTCACGGTTTTACCCGTCAGGACCGATACGGGTGTGCCAAAAAAGAGCAGGTTGCGCCAGTCGACACCGGAATCGGCTGACACGCTGTGATCCGCATCCTGCGCCTGGTCGAACCAGTAGCGATTGTAGCTGCCGGTGTATTTCAGTTTGTAATTGTCCGCCTCGTACTCGCTGGTCAGAAAGACGGCAAAGCGCTGGTTGTCGATTTCCGGGTCGCGATCGACCTTCACCTTTGACCGATCGTCCAGCGTGGGGTTGGTAATCGCCAGGTCCTGACGCATGTTGACGAAGTTCTGGCTGGGGAACATACCGGGAAAGTTAAGCTGCTCACCGGTATCGACATCATTGATCGGCTGAATCAATTCCCGGTTGAAGGGCTCGAGAATATAACCGGCGCTGTTGTTCTCCTTGCGATCGACACCGATCAGCTTCAACACCGTGTTCCAGCGGTCGGTCGGCCGGTATTCGAAGCTGAGCGTTGCGTAGTTCACATCGGTGTTGTCGTATTCCTTGCCGTTAAAGAGGTTGTCCTGAAATCCGCCGCGCTCGATATGTGACGCGGCAGCGAGCACGCCGAGCTTGTCGGTCGCCGGGCCCGCCACAAGGCCCTG
>CAYGOX010000114.1:0-6339 GCA_964351485.1 uncultured Halioglobus sp. | reverse complement strand
TGAATAACCCGACCATCGTAGTTGGCTAGCTCCGTCACTACGGTACCGCCCCACTCGGCCGCGGGCCGCTTGGAGATGAACTTGACGGCACCGCCGATGGAGTTGCGACCATACAGTGTGCCCTGCGGCCCGCGCAGCACCTCGATGCGATCGATATCCAGGTAGCGGGAGTAATTGAACACGCCGTTCTCTGTGTTGTAGACATCGTCCCAGTACACACCGATACCCGGCTCCGAACCGACTGCGAGATTAGGCCGGCCAACGCCGCGGATACTGACGCGGAACGTCGTGATGGTCAGCGACGGCGTGCGCGCCACCAGGTCACTACTGCCCTCGATCCCCAGCAGGGCGCGGGTATCGCTGTCAAACGCGCTGATCGACGCCGCCGTTTCCATCAGCGACGTTTCGCGCTTGTTGGCGGTGACGATGATTTCTTCCAGGGCGAGGGGCGAAGCGGCAACCGCATGTAACGGCAGGACAGGCAGGGTGGCAGCAATGACCGCTGCCGGGAGCAGGCGCTGGCGCATCGTTATTCTCCATTATTTTTGTGCTTGCGGTCAGAAAACTAACGCAAACCGCCGCCATTGGAAAGAGCAGTCGCTCTAGAGGCTCAAAAATCGTTCGGCGGTTGAATCAATCACTCTATAGAAAAGGTGATTGTCAGGAGGCGACCCCGGAACCGGGGTCGCCAGCGGGTCTGGTGAGATTCAACCGTCCCGGAATGTAGCGTTGACCGGGGCGGTGTCCATGTACTGCTTCAACTCGTTCCTGCCCACGACCATGCGATGCACCTCGTCGGGGCCGTCCGCCAGTCGCAGCGTGCGTTGCGCCATGTACATGGTCGCCAGCGGGGTATCCTGCGACACGCCCAGCGCACCGTACATCTGGATGGCCTGGTCGACAATGCGAATCGAGATGTTGGGGACGGCGGTCTTGATCATCGAAATCCAGACACGGGCTTCTTTCGGATCGACATTGTCCATCATCCAGGCAGTCTTCAGCGTGAGCAGACGCGCCTGCTCGATATCCATACGGGCATTGGCAATGATGTCGATATTGCCGCCAAGCCGGGCCAGCGGTTTTCCGAAGGCAGTACGCGAAACCGCGCGCTCACACAGCAGTTGCAACGCCCGTTCGGCCGCGCCAATTGCACGCATGCAGTGATGGATGCGGCCCGGGCCCAAGCGACCCTGGGAAATCTCAAACCCGCGGCCCGGCCCCAGGATGATGTTGTCCTTGGGTACCCGCACATTGTCGAACTTCTGGTGCATGTGGCCGTGCGGCGCATCGTCCATTGAAAACACATTCATCGGCCGGATATTGGTAAACCCGGGCGTGTCCGTCGGCACCAGAATCTGCGACTGCTGCAGGTGCTTGGGCGCGTCCGGGTCGGTCTTGACCATCACGATCATGATCTTGCAGCGCGGGTCACCCGCGCCGGACACGTAATGTTTCTCCCCGTTGATTACCCACTCGTCACCGTCCAGTACCGCCTGCGTACATATGTTGGTGGCATCGGATGACGCCACCCCCGGTTCTGTCATGGCGTAAGCCGAGCGTATTTCACCGGCGAGCAAAGGCTCCAGCCACTGCTTTTTCTGCGCCTCGGACCCGTACTTGTGCAACACTTCCATGTTGCCGGTATCGGGGGCAGCGCAGTTGAAGATTTCGGCCGCCAGGTGTGACTTGCCCATTTCCTCCGCGAGGTAGGCATACTCCACCGTGTTCAACCCGGAGCCGCCGTCACCATCGGTGAGGAAAAAGTTCCACAGGCCTTTCGAACGCGCCTTTTCCTTCAGGCCCTCGCGAATCTGGGTCTGGCGATCCGTAAACGTCCAACGATCGCCGACTGAAATTTCTTCGTAGTACTCGTGCTCCAGAGGAACAATGTCCCGATTGATGAATTCTTTAACTTCTTCCAATAGTGGCGCTACGTTAGCGCTGATTCCCAGGTCCATACTGTCGTCTCCTGTCCTAAAAATATCGAGGGGCTAGCGCGACTGCTCAAGCGCCTGCGCGTAATGCGTCTTCAGCTCCCGTTTGAAAATTTTCCCCGCCGCAATACGCGGCAGCGGTTCTGTGTGAAACCATATATGTGCAGGTATCTTGAACCCGGCGAGATGATCCTGCAGGAAACCCTGCAATGTTGCCGTATCCAGTGTCACCCCCTCTCTGGGTACGACTGCCGCACCCACGATCTCGCCCAGTCGCTCATCCGGCAGACCAAACACCGCGACCTCGCGCACGCCGGGATGATCATAGATCGCGGCCTCGACTTCGAGACAGCTGATATTTTCACCGCCGCGAATAATGATTTCCTTGATGCGATCGACAATGTATAGAAAGCCTTCCTCGTCCAGGTAGCCGACATCTCCGGTGTGGTACCAGCCCTCGCGGAATGTCTCCGCCGTGGCCTCGGGCTTGTTCCAGTAGCCAAGGACAGTCGCCGGTGATTTGATGCAGACTTCGCCGCGCGCACCGGCGGACACTATTTCGCCGGTTTCGTCCTTGATGACGATCTCCGTGACCGGCGGCACCGCGCGCCCCGCACTACCCGGCCTGGCCTCGTAGAATGGCCCGGAGTTAACCGAGCCCAGCGCGTTCGTCTCCGTCGAGCCATAACCGATGCCGGCCGAAGAACCCTTGAAGGTACTGGTGAGCTTGCCGACCTGGTCGGGTGGCCTGGCCGCACCGCCACCCATGATTTCTTTCAGTGAAGAGACATCGCGGGTCGTCGTTTCTGCGGCGGCCTGTAGCTCGGCCGACATGGTGGGCACACCGTTGAACCAGGTAATTTTTTCTTCCTCGATCAGCCGCAGCGCATCCTCCACGTCCCACTTGTGCATGATGACCATCTTGCGGCCCACCACGAGCGACAGCATGAACACAGAGTGACTGCCAGTGCAGTGAAACAACGGAATAGTAACCAGCGCAGCCGGCGGCAGCCTGTCCTGCTGATCACCACCAATGCCCGCCATCTTCAACGCCACGCCCATGGTCATCCAGCTGTGCAACGCCGACAGAATACCGCGATGCGAGGAGAGCGCGCCCTTGGGATGTCCAGTGGAACCGGATGTGTACATGATCGTGGCGTGATCATCCGGTGCGACGGCCACCGCGGGCATCTCCGCACCGGCGTAGTCTTCCAACAATTGGGAGAACGGGACCACTGGGTAATCGAGGTCAGAACAATCGTCGATGCCAATAATGGTCAACTGGTGTTTGGCGGCGATCGGCAGCAGGCGCTGCGCCCTCTCGCGGTCTGCGACAACCACCCTGGCGCCACTGTCGGCAATGCCGTAGTCCAGCTCCTGCGTGGTCCACCACCCGTTCATCGGCACGGCGACCGCGCCGATCGAGGTCATCCCGATAAATGCCATCATCCACTGCGGGTTATTGCGACTGAGGATGGCGACCCGCTCACCGGGACGCACCGAGAAACGATCGCGCAGCGCACTGGCGAACTCGCCGCTGTGCCGGTAACCCTCGGCAAAGGTGTAGCGCTCATCCCGGTAAACGGCGAAGTCCTTGTCGGCGTGAGCCAGCATCACTTTGAAGTATTCCCCGAGGTTTTGCGGAATCGAGGCAAATACCCGGTAGTCGACGCCATCGAGCGTGGCGGTTGTGGTTTCGAATGGCTGGCCCGGCGCGGTGAGGCTGGCGACCGCCTCGTCAAAGCGTTGCAGAGCTGGATTCATGCAGAGAAAAACCTTATGGCTGTCTTGAGCGAGGACCTGGGCGCCGATTCAAAATCCGCTCAACTGTGCGAAGCGGTCCAGATGATAGTTATAGTCGCCAAAGGTGTGCTGTGCCACCCTGGCGCGTTTGATGAAGAAGCCGATTTCATGCTCGTCCGTCATGCCGATACCGCCGTGCATCTGAATCGCCTCGTTGGTCGCGCGCTGGGCAACCTCACACAGCTTGGCCTTCGCCGCGCTGGCAAACAGTGCAAGATCATCTGCATCCTCATCGACCTTGTGCAGCGCCTGCAGGACGATTGACCGGGCAAGCTCCAGTTCGGCGAACAACTCGGCTGCGCGGTGTTGCAGCCCCTGGAATGAGCCGATAACACGGCCGAACTGCTTGCGCTCCTGGAGATACACGACCGTGCGCTCAAACGCGGCGCTGGACAGACCGAGCAGTTCCGCGGCCAGGCCCACGTTGACGATATCCAGTGCTTTGGCCAGCGGCTCTGCCGCGGTGTCGACAGTGCCGAGTACGGCGGTGTCACTCACCGAAACATTATCCAGCGTGAGCCGTCCCGCTCCGCGCGCGTCAACCAGGCTGCGCGGCTCCACACTCAGGCCCTGCGCGGCGGCATCGACGGCAAAAACGGTGAGTCCCGCCGCGTCGCCGGGTGCACCGGCTGTTCGCGCCACCACCAGGAAAAGATCCGCACTGGAGGCATCCAAAACCAGATCCTTGCTGCCAGTGAGTTGGTAGCCATCCCCTGCTGCGGTTGCCTGCAAGGCTGTTTGCAGCGGCGCGTGGTGAGCACCTTCCTGCAGCGCGAGCGTCACCTGTTTCTCGCCTGCGGCAATGGCCGGCAGTAGCGCTTCCTTCTGCGCGGGGCTGGCCAGCTGAGCGATGACCGTCGCACCGATCAGCACCGAGGATTGCAGCGGCGACGGACTCAGGTTCCGACCCATTTGCTCAAGCACGATGCCCAGACCCGTGTAACCGTAGCCCAATCCACCGTACGCCTCGTCTATCGCGATACCGGCCCAGCCCATTCCGGCGATTTCCTGCCAAACCTCTGCATCGAAACCGTGCTCGTCCTGTGCATCGCGCAGCGCCCGTACATGGGCTACCGTGGCTTTTTCGGCGAGAAATCCGGCGGCGGAATCCTTGAGCATTACCTGCTCTTCATTCAATACCAGTGCCATTGTTCTGTCTTCCTCCAGTACCGGCCGTCAGGCGTCGGGCAAGCCAAGCACCCGCTTGGCAATAATATTTAACTGCACCTCGCTGGTGCCGCCCTCGATCGAGTTCCCCTTGGAACGCAACCAGTCGCGACTCAGGGTGCCATCGTCGTACGCCTCACCTTCCCAGCCCAGGGCCTGCTCGCCAAAAACGGCCAGGTTCAGCTCGTTGCGACGCTTGTTGAGTTCGGTCCCGTAGTACTTGAAGATCGAAGAAGCCGCACCCAGGCCCTGCCCCGATTTCGCCTCGTCGCCGACGCGCGTCATCGTCGCCCCGAACGCCAGTGCATCGAGCTGGTATTGCGCGAGGCTTTGGCGCAGGACGGGACTGGCCAGCCGGCCGGTCGAGTCGGCGCCCAGGATTTCAAGCGCGTGATCACCCAGTGATTTTTTCGGCGCGGTGCCAAAGCCCGAGATCATCTCGCGCTCATGCGTGAGCAGGTACTTGGCGATGGTCCAGCCCTTGCCTTCCTCACCGACCAGGTTGGCTTTTTCTGCACGCGCGTTGTCGAAAAACGTTTCGCAAAACGGCGAACTACCGCTGATGAGTTTGATCGGCCGCACGGTGACACCCGGCTGGTCCATATCGAACAGGACGAAACTGATCCCCTCGTGCTTGGTGCCACTGTTGTCTGTGCGCACCAGACAGAAAATCCAGTCGGCCTTGTCGGCATACGATGTCCAGATTTTCTGGCCGTTGATAATGTAGTGGTCGCCCTTGTCATCGGCGCGCGTGGCGAGACTCGCCAGGTCGGAGCCGGCATTGGGCTCGGAATATCCCTGGCACCAGCGGATTTCCCCGCGGGCAATCTTCGGCAGGTGCTCAAGTTTCTGCTCGTGAGTACCAAACTCGAGCAGGGCCGGGCCGAGCATCGAGATGCCAAAGCTGTCCAGCGCCCGCCTCGCGCCGATCCGGCTCATTTCCTCGCGCAGGACTTTCACCTGTGCATTGTCGAGGCCGGCACCTCCGTACTCGACCGGCCAGGCGGGCACGGTCCACCCACGCTCGGCCATGCGGTCCGCCCAGACCTTCTGGTCGGGATGCGTCATCTCGGGGTTGCGACCACCGTTATACAAATCTTCGAAACCGGTAATCGGTGTCCGCATGGATTGCGGACAGTTTTCCTCCAGCCAGGCTCGGGTGTCCTGCCGGAACTGCTCCAGATCGCTCACACTGTTTCCTCGTTTGCAGGGTTGCATCCGTCGGAAATACACCGGATGACTCATACCACGCGGACTTTGGGCCGCCCTGTGGACGACCCGAATAACGATTTGAACATACAGTATGTTTTGCGGACGTTCAAGTATCCTTGGGGCTTGCGGTGGGTTTGGGTGTTTGGGTGTTTGGGTGGGGGGTTTTTGGTTGGCGGCCCTTCGGGCCGCTGCGTCGCCGCCCCGGGTCAAAGTCTTTGCGGCC
>CAYGOX010000113.1:3397-10598 GCA_964351485.1 uncultured Halioglobus sp. | reverse complement strand
TCGGTGGGCGCCGGCATGGGTTTCGGCGGGTGGATGGGGCTGAGCATCAACAGCGTCAATGTATCTGCACCGACCATCATCATGACGCTGGCGGTAGCAGACTGCATACATTTTTTGAGCGCGTTCCTGCGTCGCCTGGGAACCGGTATGGCGCGGCTCGAGGCAGTGACGCAGGCCCTGTCACAAACGGCGTACCCGATAGTGCTGACCAGCGTGACCACCGCAATCGGCTTCCTGAGTATGAACTTCAGCGATTCGCCCCCTTTTGGCGAACTGGGAACGATTTCAGCGGTGGGTGTCCTCGCTGCGTTGTGGATCACTTTGACGCTGTTACCGGCGTTGGTGCTGCTGCTGCCGTTTAAAAGCCAGCGGCCCGAACCGCGCAGCCTGCCCATGGCGGCGATTGCGGACTGGGTCGTCCGGCATCAGCGCCCGGTTTTCTGGTCGAGTCTGGTGATGATCCTGCTGGTGGTCAGTTTCGTGCCGCGGATGTCGCTCAACGATGATCCGGCCGGCTATTTTTCTGACGATATCCCGCTGACAGGGGCCATAGCGACGGTCGAGGAAAAGCTGTCCGGTACCCAGAATGTTCATTACTCGCTGGACTCCGGTCAGCCTGGCGGAGTCTCCGACCCCCGGTACCTTGCCGATGTCGGGCGGTTTGTCGACTGGCTGCGTGCGCAGCCCGAGGTCACGAATGTCGATTCTTTCGTCGACACGCTGATGCGCCTGAACGAAGTGATGCACGGCGGCGATCCGGCCTGGCACCGGTTGCCCGAAAGCCGGGAGTTGGCGGCGCAATACATTCTGCTGTATGAAATCTCCGTGCCATACGGTCAGGATGTAACCCACCAGATGACGGCGGACAAGTCCGCTCTGAAAGTAACAGCGGTTCTGAAGAACCAGAAGTCAGCGGTGCTGGCGTTCGAGCAGCGCAGCCGCGACTGGCTGGCGGAAAATGCACCGAATCTGCTGACGCGCGGCGCGGGTCACGCGGTGAGCTTCGCCAGCATCGGTCTGCGCAATATCAACAATATGCTCTGGGGTTCGCTGTTTGCGATTGTATTGGTGTGTGGCTGTTTGCTGGTGGCGTTCCGCTCGGTCCGGTTTGGCGCGCTCAGCCTGGTGCCCAACCTGTTTCCTGCGTTGATCAGTCTCGGCCTCTGGAGCGCGCTCGTGCACGAGGTCAACATGGCGGCGTCGGTAGTTTTCAGTATGACGCTGGGCATCGTTGTCGATGACACCACCCACTTCCTGGTGCGATACCGCAGGGCGCGTATCGACGAGGGCCGGGCGCCGGCCGATGCCTTGCGCGACACCTTCGCCTCGATCGGTCATGCGCTGGTGACGACATCCGTGGTATTGACGGCGGGTTTCCTGGTGCTGGTGCAGTCGGACTTTTCCGTCAACGCCACCTCGGGCATGCTGATGTCGATGACGATTGTCATCGCGCTGTTGCTGGACCTGCTGTTCCTGCCAACCCTGTTGCTGCGGGCAGATCGCTGGCTGGTGCGTGCCTAGTCGGGTTTGCGCCACAGCACGGCGGGCTCTACCGCCGACGGGATGAAATAACCAAACAATGCGTACAACAGCAGGTAGGGCTTTCGGGCCACGATGCCTGCGGCGTCGGGCGCGAGTGCATTGTCCAGGTTGTGTCCATGCGCCTTGTTGAACGCGTCCAGGAAGCGATAGTTGGAGAAGGGCATCAGTGTGTCCATATATGAACGGCGCCAGGTCTGGACAATTTCCAGCCCCAGCTCCGCGCCCAGGTCCAGAACGCCCTGCTGGGTCAGGATGACACGATGGAAAGGCTGGTGCAGCCGCATGATGTGCCGCTCGAGGTCGCCCATGTCCTTCACACCCTCTGAATCCGCAGTGCCCACGTAAAGCAGGCCGCCGGGCCGTACGAGGTCGTAGACCTCGCGCATCATCTCCCGTGGGCTCGCTACGTGTTCGATTACGTCATTGGCGATCACGCAGTCGTACTGACTGCCGGATTCCGGTGGGGTGCGATGGGTTTCTACGTAGGGGTCGTAGCCCTCCAGCGCCGTGAACTCCTCGCCCTGGAGAAACTGGAGAAACACTGCATTGCCGCAACCGAAATCCAGGATGCGGTCATGTTTCTCAAGGCCGTTCTTCGTTAATCGCCGCAGCAGGTTCCGGTAAGTGCCACGGGCAAAAATATCCAGGGTGCGGTCCTGGTTCAGGGGGTAGTCGCTGTAGATGTCGGCCATGTCTACCGGGTCGGTGCTGTGAATGGCCAGGCAGGCGGGACATTGCCACAGTGGAAACATGCTGTCCTTGAAGCGTTCCGTGTTGCCCCGCACCGTACCGAGTTCTTTCTCTGCCGGTGGCGTGCTGACGTGCGGGCATACCAGGCAATGTCTTGTCTGTATGTCTTGGGATGTTGATGCGCTCTCAGCCATGGGAGGTATCCTGCAAATGGTGTGCGAGCCGCAGGCTCAACGCGGCGATTGTCAGTGAGGGATTGATCCCGCCGCTGGACGGGAAGACGGAACTGTCGGCGATGTACAGGTTGGTGACGCCGTGCGCCCTCTGGTGTGCGTCGCAGACGCTTTTAGAGGGGTCTTCGCCGAACCTCGCTGTGCCGCAGGCGTGGGCGATGCGCTCATTGTTCGCGGCCTGCTCCAGCAGTAGGTAGCGCATGGGTTGCAGTACCGACTGCATTTTCTCCCGCATGGTGGCGATGCGTGCCAGTTCGGCGTCCCTGAGCGTGTAACGTAGTTCCAGTGACGGGCTGCCTCCTTTACTGGCGCTGCCGGACAGCGTGACGCGATTGTCCGGGTAGGGCAGGTCCTCCAGCGTGGTTGCGAGCAGAACACTTCTGCGCAGCAGCTGACCCAGCGCAAACCCGACCACCGGTTGCACGAGTTTGAACGCCATACCGGCAATGGCGCCCGCGTCGCGGCGAATATCCCGCGCCAGTTCGCGGGCGATGATCGGTGCCGGTGGTAACAGGCCGAAGGACTGCACTGAGCCCAGCTTCTGGCCCGACGCGTTGTAGTAGTCGTTGAAGGCAAGTTCCTTGACGCGGTCGGTCGGTTCGGGGCGCGGCCGCGTGAACACCGCGTAGAGGTCGATCAGGTGACGCATCAGGTTGCGGCCGAGCTGGTCGCTGTCGTTGGCCAGACCGTTGGGCCAGCGCTCGCTGGTGGAGTTAAGCAGCAGCGCCGGTGTTCCGAGCGCCCCCGCACAGACGATGTAGCGGCGAGCCTGCAGGCGCAGTTCATGGTCGTTCCGGCGGCAGACAAGTGCCTGTACCGTATCGCCCGGGGCATCGAGACGGAGCGCCTCACAGCCGGTGAGCAGCTGTGCATCGTGGTCGCGCACCGCGTTGCGCACGGACTGGCTGCTGTCCTTCTTGCATCCCCGACTGCAGAGATAGCCCTGACAGGTCAGACACCCGGGTTTGAAGGCGCACGCCATGGGGAGTTGGTAGGGGCGCAGGCCGCGCGCCGAGAATGTGTCAGACAATGCCTGGTTGCACGGACTCATGGGAGGCGGCGACTCGTAGTTGAACGATGTCTCCGGGCGCAGGGGATCGGGTGTGCCGCGTACGCCGTAGAGCTGTTCCGCCATCCGGTAGTAGGGGGCCAGCTCGTTGTAGCTGACCGGCCAGCGGGCCGGGACGGAGGAATCGCCGACATCGGGAAAGTTGGCCGCCGGCTCAAAGTCCTCCGGGAAGAAACGTTCCAGCGCCATGCCGTAGAGCGCGCTCGAGCCACCGGTGCCCGCGCCGATAAACGGGATGAAGGGCCTGGGCGAGTCCGGTAGCGAGCAGTCGGTTATCGTTTCGCTGTAGCGCCCGGCAGTTGCCAGGATGTCGGCGTGGTGCGCAGAGGGCGCCTCGCGATCCTCAAAGTGGGTTTCGGCAAACTGGCCGGTCAGCGCCTGCGTGGGGTCGAGGTGGGATCGGCCCTTCTCGATAAACAGCACGCTCGCACCCTGCCTGGCCAGCTGGTAACCCACGGTGCCGCCGCCCATACCGGACCCGATAACAATGTAGTCCCAGAGATGTTCCCTGACATTCCTCAAGGTTATAGTTCCCGGTTTGGCTATTCCGAAGGTACGTGCGGTTGCGCCCCTGCCGATACCCTATCGTAAAGTGGTTCTACGAACCGCCCTGGCAGCTGTATTAGTGAATTTTTGCCCAAGTCGGTGCGATTGGCGCCGGACGGGGGTTTATGGAACATATGAGAGTGATGATTAGCGCCCGGTTTGATCGTGCTGTCAGTAAATTTTACAGATGGTGTGTCTGGGAAGTCGGAAGTAGTGCGCATTAATATTTAACCAATTGTTTTAAAAGTAAAAAATATTTTTGGCACGTCGATTGCTTTTGCTTCAGCGAAAGAAAAATTTGCCCGCTAAACGGCAAGTGTAGTTTCCAAGCAAAGCTCCAAGGAGTAAGTAGTAATGAAAACCAACCTCATGAAAGCGATCCCCGCGGCTCTGGTCATCGCTGGCGCGATGGGTGTTTCATCCAACGCCAGTGCATCTGCCTACGCGATCTCTTATGACAACATCTTCGGCCTGCAAGTGACCAGCACTGACAGCGCCGGTGGTAACGGTCCGTTCTACGTACCGCCCACAGCGTTCTCAGCGTTCAACGCGACTTCCGAGAGCTCTGCTTCTCAGGGTCCTTTGGGCGTACCGGTAATCGGCGTGAACAGCAGTGCCTCCAACGGTGGCCCGGCTGATGCAGCCGTTGCTATCGCTCCGGGCAGCGTTTTCCCTGGTGCAGCACCGACCAACAACCTGATGACAGCTCAGGGCCAGGGCGGCAACCCCGCTTACTCCTACGCTGACTCTCAGGTCAGCCGTACTACTCTGGCGCAGGCGCCTAACGGTCCGGTTGTGATCAACGACACAGAGACTCAGGCCTGGAACATTGCCGAAGGCTACGTCGACAACAGCGGCTTCGCGGCTGCCAGCTCGCGCAACTCTTCAGAGACTGGTTTCACCACCACGTTTGAAGTGGCCAACGACGCCATCTTTAACTTCGCGTTCAACGCCGATCCCTACCTCGAAGTAGCGATCAGCAACGATGCGGGTTCACCGACCACTGCCAACGCTGAGCTGAACGTGATCATCACGATCACTGACAACAATGGCGGCACCGTGTTCAGCTGGAGCCCGGATGGTCAGGCTGGCGGCATCTTCGGTGGTACTGAGTCTTCTGACCCGTTCAGCCTGAACGAGTCTATCGAAGTCAGCTCGCAGGGTGCGGCTCTGTCTTACGGCAACGCAGCGCCTTCTGGCAACATCAACCCCGGCGTGTTCGGTGCTTTCGCAGCGTCTACCAACGTTCTGGGTGCTGGTACCTACACCATCTCGCTGGACATGTCTTCACTGATCAACGTGACGACTTCTGCCGCAGCGGTTCCGCAGCCTGGCATCCTCGCCCTGATGGGTCTGGGTCTGGCCGGACTTGGCTTCAGCCGCCGCCGCAAGGCATAAGCTGACGCAACAGCGGTTGCCCGAGGTCTGATCCACCGACCGAAGGCCACTAACAAGAGAAGGGGAGGCGATTTATCGCCTCCCTTTTTTTATGTGCCCGCGATACGCAGTGATACCCGTCACAGTCACAAAGCCCCGCCATTGTGTGTAAAGCCGGCGGTGGCGTACAATCTTTCGCGTAGCGCTTGACCACTAACATTCCGTCACCTGCCATCGCAGGTTCCCTGCGTAGTTAACGCACTTCGATCAGCCGGAGTTTTGTCTATGAGTCGTTCTCTCCTGTCAGCGATTTTCCTTCTCACTGTCTCGCTGAGCCTGGGCGGTTGTTCAGAGGCAAAAACAACTGAGGAATACATTGGCTTTGCACAGTCTTTCCGGCAGGTAGGTGATCTGGATGCCGCCGTGGTAGAGCTCAAAAATGCGCTTCGCCAGACGCCTGACTCGGTCGAGGCGCGGTGGATGCTGGGGTCAATCTACCTCGACACAGGCGATGGTGAAGGCGCCGAAAAGGAATTGCGCCGCTGTGCCGATCTGGGCATGGAGTACAACGATATCGTTGTGCCTCTCATGCAGGCGCTTGTGCTCCAGGAAAAATATCGCGAGACCATCGATACACTGTTTGACGAACCCGCGATGGACGATGCCGAGCTCAAGGAGATCTGGCTGCTGCGGGGCCACGCCTACCTCAAGTTGAACGAACTGGGTCCCGCCGACGAGAGTTTCGACAAGGCACTGGCGCTGGTTGAGAACGATCCGGAAGCCTTGCTGGGCAAGGCGCGCGTCTCGGCACACCTGGACACTTTCGACAAGGCCCGCAAGTGGCTGGATCGCGTGTTCGAGTCAGACCCCGCTTACGCACCGGCCTGGAGTTTCCTGGGTGACCTGGAGCAGTTCCAGCAGAATCCTGAAGCGGCCGAGGCGGCTTACACCAAGGCGTTGGAGTCGCGGCCGAATGATGTCTACGATCTTGCCAGTCGCGCCATGATGCGTATTTTCCAGAACAAGCTGCAGAGTGCGGCGCAGGATTTTCAGGCGGCCCGCCGTGAGAATGCGCGGCTGAAGGTCAAGCAGCCGCTGGTGCTTTACGTACAGGGCCAGCTCAACCTCAGGCGCGATAAGAACGACATTGCCGCCGCCGCGTTTGACCAGATGCTGGAACAGACACCCAACTATCTCCCCGCGCGTTTCTTCCTGGCTGTCGCACATTACAAGCTGGGCAATATTGAACAGGCCGAGGAAAACCTGGGTATGTTCCGGGCCAAGGCGCCGCAATACGCTGCGGGTCACCGGCTGTATGCCGCCCTGAAATTTTCGCAGGGCAACTACAAGGAGGCGCGCGAAGTGCTCGAGAACCTCCTGTCGTTTGACGCCGATGATGCCTGGTCGCTCGCACTGCTCGCGGATGTGGCTGTGCTGGAGGGCGACCCCAAGCAGTCGGTTGAAAACTACCGGCGTATCGTCGATCTTCACCCGGAGTCCGAAAGCGCCCACCTGAAACTGGCCCTCGGCCTCATGATGGAGGATCAGGAGGCCGCGCGCGCGGCGCTGGCCGAAGCCCGGCGCCAGGGAGGTGCATCCGGGCAGGCCGACCTGCTGACTATTGTTTCGCACCTTAACGCTGGTGAATGGGGCACGGCCATAGAATTGGCCAAGGACGTTATCCGCGAGGAGCCGGGCAACTGGGATGCGTATACGCTGTTGGGCGGGGCGTATATGGGCAGTG
>CAYGOX010000113.1:0-3387 GCA_964351485.1 uncultured Halioglobus sp. | reverse complement strand
CCTCGACCTGAAGCCGGGGAACCCCAACGCTGCCAACAACCTGGCCAGGCTTGAGTTGAAAGCTGGCAACACCCAGGCCGCGCGTCGACTCTACGAGGAGGTGCTGGAATACCAACCGGCGGAGACCTCCGTGCTGCTGGCTCTCTCGACCCTTGATCAGCAGGAAGGAAAACTGGAGGCTGCGACGCAGCGTCTGGAAAAGGCCGTGGCGAACGCGCCGAACAATCTTTCCCTCCGGCTCGGCCTCGCGCGACTTTATCTGCGCACCGGTCAGCCTTCTCGCAACCTCAGCCTGGTGTACGAGGCCAAGGGAGAGCAGGGCACCGACCCGAGGGTGCTGGAAATTCTCGGGCGCTCACAGATGGCCCTGGGGCAGTACCCGCTGGCACTGAACAATTTTCAGAATCTGGTGGCGCAGCAGCCTAACAATGCCGAAGCCCACTACCTGCTTGCGCAGGCTCAGCTCCAGAGTAATCAGTTGGACGCCGGCAAGGCGTCGCTGGAGACCGTCGTCGATCTCAAGCCGGATCATTTCGGCGCGAGCGTGATGCGTGTGCGCCTTCTGCGGCAGCAGAACCGGATGGATGAAGCACTGGCGTTGTTCGATAAGATCGATCCGGCCTATGCGGAGCGACCCGAAGTGTTGATCGAGGAGGGGTGGCTGTCACTGCATGAGCAGGAATATGAACTGGCCAAGACCGCGTTTGCACGGGCGCTGGAGCTTGTGCCGAGCAGTCTGCTGGCCATCCAACTGGGTATTGCCCGCTGGAATGCTGATGAAAAGCAGGCCGCGATCGACGGTTACAAAGCCTGGTTGAAGGACAACCCGGAAGATGTGCAGGTGATGTTCCACCTGGCCAACTCGCACATGCAGCTTGGCGAAGACTCGAAGGCAGTGCGCGTCTACCAGGATATGGTTAAGCTGAAGCCGGACGATGCCTTGCTGATGAACAATATTGCCTGGCTGTTGCGCGAAAAGAACCCGAAGCAAGCCATGGAATGGACGCAGCGCACACTGGAGGTGGCACCTGAATGGCCGCCGGGGCTGGATACCCTGGGTATGCTGCAGCTGGCCGAGGGTGATCTGAACGCTGCGCATCGAACCTTCGAAAGCGCCTTGAAAGGTGCTCCCGGTGATCCACAAATCCGCTATCACCTTGCCCTTGCAACCGCAAAAATGGGCGACAAGCGTCAGGCTGCGCAGATTCTCAAGGCAGTTTTGTCCAGTGGTGGTGAGTTTGAATCACGCGAAGAGGCACAGGACCTGCTGGATGAACTGAACGCGCGGTAAGCCCGGTGGGTTTTTCGGCGCGGGATCAGAAAAAGCGCGTGAACTGGATTTCAATGTAGTCGTCCCTGTCCCAGTAGCGCATCAGGTCGGACGTATCGACGTTTGTAAAGACGCGTGCTTCGAGTGTTGCTGTCCAGTGTTCCCCCAGCCTCCTGACGGCTTCCAGGTTGCCGAACGTTGAGCGCGTGTCAGTGTCCACGATGACGCCCGCCAGGACGCGGGTTCCCGCCATATCATTGCCTGTATAGCGTACCCCGAGGAAAACGTCTTCCTGGAAGGGCGCTATGCGCCAATCGTCGCGCTCGTCGTAGTGATATTCGAACAGCCAGCCGATGTCGGCATCGCCGCCGCCGGCGCCGAACCACGTGTATTCAAAGCCTCCGACAGCGGCGGCGTAATCTTCAATGCGATTACTGTTGTACAGGGCTTCCAGTTTCCACAGCCAGGCGCCCTTGGTGGCCTGAACGTCGAGACTGGTCTGGTCGATCTGGAGATAGTAGGGGATAAAGCTCGGTCGTGATGGGTCACTGCCCGGGAGAAAGCGAGGCATCCGGCTGGTGCCGGTAAAGTGGGCCAGGCCGATATCCCAGTCGCCGATATAGTGACTCCAGCGCAGCGCCAGGTCGATGTGCTTCTCCTTGTCGCCGCTTTCATAGACTGCCTCGTCGGCATCGACGAATGGTTCACTCCTGAGGCGACCCTCCGGGCCGGGGAAGGTGCGCTCGCGGAAGTAGGGCAGTACGTAGGCCTGCCATGTACCCCAGTCGGTGGTGTAATCGATGTTCAGCATGGGCTGCCCGAGCTTGTCTTCGCCATCGATGTTTTCAACGAAATCGGTCTGGTTGATGATGTCAACGAGATGTTGTGATTCGGTCACTCCCCAGAAGACAACATCCATCCCGAGTTTGACTGCCACGTCGTTGTATTCGCCGCGCCAGTACAATTCTCTCAGGTCAACGTGGGAGCGTTCATCGTCCGCCGAGTCGTAGCGGAAGAAGGGGCGGAAAGCGACGCGCGCGGAGCCATCGGAAAAATCCATGTAGAACTGCGGTTCAAATACGATGGAAACGGAGTGGTCTTCCTGCTGAGCGTAGCGCGGATCGTCGAGGAACAGGCGCGATTCGAGGCTGACGTAACCAGACCACTCGCCGGCGGTTTTTTCCTCGGCGGGTGTTTCGATGCGGGTTGCGCTCCTGGCGGTGGTGTTCCGCGAGCGTGACGCGGAGTCTTTGGCGGCGACCTGGAGCGACTCGGTGGACGCGTCGGCATTGGCGGTATCATCCTGCGACGGCTTGTACAGGTCCAGTACTACCCGATGGCCGTTTCCAAGATAGGGTTTCAGTGCGAAGAGGCGCGGTTCGACCGTCTCGGACAGGTTGATCTGATAGCGCAGTATATTGTCGGTCGAGGCCATCGCGACAATGTTCTCGATCGGGGTGCCGCGCACCGGCACCATACCGTGATCGAAACGGCTCGATACGGCGGGCATTTCGACCACCAGTTGTCGGGGGTCGTCCTGCTGTGCCAGTCGAAAGGCGACTTCATTTGAAACGTCAAACACGAGCCGCGTGCGATCCGGAGTCTGGCCCACTCTCAGTGTAAAGACTTCGGCGGACGCCGCGGCGACCTGCAGCGGCTCGGCCGTCACTGCATAGGGGGTTACCGAGAGCAAGGCTAGCACTGAGAAGGCCAGCCCGGAGAGAACATGCGGTTTGCGTTGGCGGCGATACAACATGGGTTAACGCATTCTCGATAAAGCACCACGGTTGAAATCGGAGGGCGTCAATCCAACCTGGAAGCGGTAATTGTTGAACACCAGCACCGTACCCTTGCCGGTCTGGTGGTTGATCATGTGCATCTCGTCGGGACGCCAGTAGGCGTCCAGGTATTGCCTGTAACCGACCATGGTCATTGTCTTGAGCAACGTGTTCTTACGATCATAGTAGTCCACCTGCTGGAGACGGTGGTGTGCCTGGTCGTACCATGCCACCTGCCGTGTGTAGCCCGACTTTTTATCGGTGGGGATTCGTTCCACAACGTCGCAGGGCTCTCCGTCCAGGGATTCCTCTCGGAGGTAGCGGTAGCGATACTTTTCC
>CAYGOX010000112.1:0-10608 GCA_964351485.1 uncultured Halioglobus sp. | reverse complement strand
GTCCTGCGTATGCGTTTCGGTATCGACATGAATACCGACCACACGCTTGAGGAAGTAGGCAAGCAGTTCGATGTCACCCGCGAGCGTATCCGCCAGATCGAAGCGAAGGCCCTGCGCAAACTGCGCCACCCCACCCGCTCCGACTATCTGCGCAGTTTTCTCGACGAATCCTAGGTCGTCGGGAATTTACCCCGCGGCACCCGCCGCGGGGTGACTTCTTACCCACTCCTCCCCCCTTTTCGAGCGCTGCCTACAGTTTTTGCAGGAGCGGTCGCTAACCCTCGGGAAGCCGAAAATAAAGACGGTAACCCGCATGAAAGCATCTGACCTGTTCGTGAAGTGCCTGGAAGAGGAAGGCATCGAGTATATCTTTGGCGTTCCCGGCGAAGAGAACGCCGACTTCATGATGTCGCTGGAGAAATCGGACAAGATCACCTTCGTCCTGACCCGCCACGAGCAGGGTGCGGCATTTATGGCCGAGATCTATGGCCGCCTGACCGGCAATCCGGCCGGCTGCCTCGGCACGCTCGGGCCCGGAGCGACCAACCTCATCACCGGCGTCGCCGACTCCAATATGGACCGGGCGCCCATGCTGGTGCTCACCGGCCAGGGTGCGTCGACACGGTTGCATAAGGAATCGCACCAGGTCATGGATGTGGTCGGCATGTTCAAGCCGGTGACCAAGTGGGCGACCTCCGTACTGCACCCCGAAACCATTCCGGAAATTGTGCGCAAGGCCGTACGGCTGGCGCGCCTGGAGAAGCCCGGTGCGGTTCATATCGAGTTACCCGAGGACGTCGCCAAACTGGATACGGATGCCAGGCCTATCTCGGTAAAACGCGTGCGCCGCGCTGTACCGGCCGACAAGATCATCGATCAGGCCTTCGAGGCAATCCGGCAGGCGAAGCGCCCGATCATCATCGCCGGCAACGGCTGTATCCGCCGACGCGCGAGCAAACAGTTGCGACTGCTCTGCGAAAAGACCGGCATTGGTGTCGTCAGCACCTTCATGGCCAAGGGTGCGGTGGACATGGACGCCGACTACTGCCTCTACACCATCGGCCTGGGCTCGAAGGACATCGTGTCCTGCGCGGTCGACGCGGCGGACCTGGTCATCACGCTCGGCTACGATATGGTGGAGTACCACCCCAAACTCTGGAACGCGGGCGGCGAGAAGTCGGTCCTGCACATCGATTTCCTACCGGCGGAAATCGACGAGAACTACCACCCGGACGTCGAGGTCGTGGGTGACCTGGCGCACGCGCTGTGGATGCTGAATGAACGCGTGGATGCGCAACTGGCCGACGGCGGCTTCGACTTCGACTTCAGCCAGCAGCGCAGCGTGCGCCGCGATATGTTCGAGGAAATCAGCGCACACCGCGACGCCAGCACCAGCGGTTCGATTACTCCGCAGAAAGTACTGTGGGATGTACGCGAGGTAATGGATACACAGGACATCGTGTTATCGGACGTGGGGGCGCACAAAATGTGGGTCGCCCGCCAGTACCAGTGTCACGAGCCCAACACCTGCCTCATTCCCAACGGCTTCTGCTCCATGGGTTTCTCACTGCCCGGTGCGATTGCGGCCGCACTGGTGCACCCGGACCGCAAGATTCTGTCGATCAACGGCGACGCCGGCTTCCTGATGAATGTGCAGGAGATGGAAACGGCCCGGCGCCTGAACAGCAACTTCGTTGCGATGGTCTGGGAAGACAACGCCTATGGCCTGATCGCGTGGAAACAGGAAAACGAATTCGGCCGCCACACCGATCTTGCGTTCGGCAACCCGAACTGGCTGCAACTGGCCGAAGCCTTCGGCTGGCAGGGTCACTTCGTCAGTGAAAGCCAGGCGCTGGCCGATACCCTGCGCAACGCCTTTGCCGAGAGCGGGCCCAGCCTGGTCGTCGTTCCCATCGACTACCGCGAAAACATGAAACTGACCGAACGACTCGGCGAAATCACCTGCCCGATCTGAATCAACGCGCGGAGCCACGCCATGAGCGAAAATTTTGGCCTGATGCTGGAAGGTCCGCCACCAGTGGGATCTCTGGCTGTCGTCTCACCCTTTAGCGGCGACACGCTGGCACAGGTCGCACAGTGTGGCCCGGCGCATATCGAGGCGGCACTGGACCTGGCGCACACGGTGTTTCGCGATCGCGCCGGCTGGCTGGACGTTACCGAGCGCCGCAACATCCTCTTGCGCACCGCGCAACTCATGCGCGAACAGGCAGGAGAGCTGGCACTGGCGGCTGCCGCAGAAGGCGGCAAGCCACTGATCGATTCGCAGGTCGAGGTCAGCCGCGCCATCGAGGGCGTGGTGCTCTGCGCGGAGCATATCGCACAGCACGCGGGCGAGGTTGTTCCACTGACCGAGTCACAGCCTTCGACCCTGCGCCTGGGCGCGACGCGCCGCGAACCGATCGGCGTGGTTGTCGCTGTCAGCGCGTTCAACCACCCCTTGAACCTGATCGTCCACCAGGTCGGCGCGGCAGTCGCAGCCGGCTGCCCCGTCATCGTCAAACCGGCCGACGACACCCCGCTGTCCTGCCTGCGCTTCGTGTCGCTGCTGCGTGAAGCCGGATTACCGCCGGCCTGGGCGCAGGTCGCCATTCCCGACAGCCTGGCGCTGGCGACAGAACTGGTGACGGATCCGCGCGTGGCGTTTTTTTCCTTTATCGGCAGCGCCCGGGTGGGCTGGATGCTCCGCTCGAAGCTCGCACCCGGTACGCGCTGCGCGCTGGAACACGGCGGCGCCGCACCGGTAATCGTCGATGCCAGTGCCGATCTCGACAAGGCGGTTCCCGCCATCCTCAAGGGCGGTTTTTACCACGCGGGCCAGGTATGCGTTTCGGTGCAGCGCGTGTTTGTGCACCGCTCGCTGGGCGATGCACTGGCAAGTCACCTGAGCGAAGGGGCGATTGAACTGCGTGTAGGAGCACCGGAAGATGAAACTACCGAAGTCGGCCCGCTGATTCGGCCGGCGGAAGTCGAACGGGTCGATACCTGGGTCCGTGAAGCAATCGAAGCAGGCGCCGAGGTCCTGTGCGGCGCACAGCGGCTGGACAATAACTGTTACGCACCGACCGTGTTGCGCAACCCGCCAGCAGACACGGCTGTCAGTACACGTGAGATTTTTGGCCCGGTGGTGTGTCTGTACGACTACGACGACATCGAGGATGCGCTGGCGCAGGCCAATGCACTGGAGGTTGCGTTCCAGGCCGCCGTCTTTGCCCAGGACATCGACCGCGCGATGCATGTCTACAATAACATCGATGCATCGGCGGTCATGATCAATGACCATACGGCTTTTCGGCAGGACGGCATGCCCTTCGCCGGACTGCGGCAATCGGGGCTGGGTGTGGGCGGTATCGGACATACCATCGATGATATGCAGATTGAAAAGCTGTTGGTGCTGAAATCCACGATGATTTAGGCAACTGCCTCCAGACGCACGCCCGCAACACCGCCCTTCTAATCCAGCTCGGTAACCGCCCGCGCAACACTGCCGGGGCCGGCTCGCAAGACACCCAGTGACAAGGCGAGGTAATCGAGCGCCTCGGCCCGCCGCCGGAAAATTCCCCGCAGGAACCGCCAGCGCAGGACATTGCGCACGCGCGTGTAACCCGCTTCGTGCAACGCCACCAGGACACAGGCCAGCATGTGCCGGGTCATCCCGCCGGGCAGGATATGCACCTGCCAGCGCTTGGCGATGTCGATATTGGTAAAGACATCGGTCTTCAGTGCATCATCGAGCACCGCGACAGGGACGCGGATTACACTCGTTGCACCGCTGGGCACCGCGTTGTGACGCTCTATCCTGCCACTGCGAAAATTGACCGACCAGAACTCTGTACAACCACCCTGGATAATTTCGAATACCCAGGTAATACCCAGGAAGGGGCGCACCGGCAGTACCAGCGAGCGCAGGAATCGCCGAAAGTAATCCTCGAACACGCGAAACTCGAGGACAACCCTGCCCTCCTGTTCGGCCAGTTGTTCGAAGTACTCAGCCTCCGAGACTGACTTTGCCTGCGCATACGCCCGTGCATCGCTTACACCCGCTGCGGGATCGATTGAAAAACCCGTGTCACTGCTCCACGCACTGCCATGCGGCATGATGGCCAGCTCAGTCGATTCAAGCGGGTGGACATCCAGATAGTCGCGCAATTCATAGGCCGACACGATTTCGGCGTTGTCCTCCAGCAGATCGGGATGCGGGTGACACACGCTGCTGGCAAAGGGCACCGCATAGCGTGGCTTGAGCACATTGGCGGCACTGCGAAAAGCTTCAACGTACGACTCGCGACTGACCGAGATGGCCTCGGCGGGATTATCGAAGGTATAGGACGACGGGTAGGACCAGGCAGGCGAATGACTGCGGAACATGAAATCGACAGCGGGGTAACGCTGGTTCAGCGTCTTCCAGGCCCGCGGCAGCGGTTTCGCGTCGTTGACATTGACCAGCACGACACCGTCGGCCTCGACCACACAGACACTGTCATCCTGGTAGGACACCTGGTAGCTGGTGAAGTCGAACCCTGCCGCGAGCGCAAAGACCTCACCATGATCCAGCTCGGTGACGTTGTCAAAGCCCAGCTCGCGCAGCCCCTGTGCCATCACCGAGACCGGGAACTTCGGCACCAGCATATGGCAGCGCCGGTTGAAACGGCGCAGACTGTCCTCGTGCATGTGATCGAAATGCCAGTGCGTGAGATACACGTAGTCAGCATCGAAAATACTTTCGTCGAATACCGGCGCCGGACAGTGCCGCCCCAGTACACAGGCCCGAGCAGCCACGGGTCGATGACCAGACTGATACCACCGGACTCCACCCGCATACAGGCGTGACTGATTATCTCGAATTTCACGGGTTGGCTCCGCACTCCTGGCTTGCCGGCGACATTCTACTGGAACATCACAGCGTTGTCGGTGACCGGGATCGGCAGAAAGGTGCCGTCGTCCCAGATCGCCAGCACCTGCAGGGAATGGGCGTCGCGCAAAGAGCGCGCCTCTATCTCTACGGTGAATGTACTGACCAGCGTTCTCGACATCGGATCCGTGGCTGTCCGGCCGGGATAAGCGCGAAACTGGTCGGTAAGAATCCGGTTGCCGTCGACCAGTAGCAGCGTATCGGGGGTGACGTATCGGGACTCGTCAAACGCCGTCCCGACGATCGCGGCCAGCGGCGCGCTGCGCGATAGCACCGCCTCCCCCTGTTTTTCCGCGTCGAGCCGGTAGCGCTGTCCGTCAGGACCGATCACCGACAGCGTCTGGCCGGCGCCGGCGACCTGCCAGGCGGGTGCTTGCGCCTGCTGGCTAGGGAGACGCGCCAGGGCGCCATCGCGCAGTGCGAATGCCTCTACCACATTGTCGCCAGCGCGAAACGCCGAGGGCTGCAACATCACCGACACCGCGCCGCGCCGGTCATGCGTCACACTGCCGCCGGCGATCACCCCGTTGAGCGCGATGTAGATCGGCGTGCCCGGTGCCGCGCCTTCAACGCGCCCCGTCAGCCTCAACGGCAGAAACCCCGACCCCACATCCACCGACGAATACCACCGCGGCCTGTCCAGCACAAACTCCAATTCGGGGACAGTTAACTGAATTCCCTCCACCGACTGCCCCAGGTACTCCCCGCCACTGGCCACAGACCAACTCGCCACGGCAGTCTCGTCGGGCAATAACGGTTCGAGAAATCTCTCCACGGACGCGGCAACATCAGGCTCGAGCAACGCCTGGGAGACGTCACCGGATACACCCAGCACCTCGCGTCGGGGCTGCACCCACGTCCCGCTGTTAAGGGCCTGCCCATCGAGCGATCCATCAGGTGAGATATCGAGCACCTCTAAAACCGTTGGCAGGATATCGATTGTCTCGACAACCCGGTCGTCCACGACCGGCTCTGCCTGGCCCGGGTACTTGATAAACAAGGGAACCACGGCGACATCGGCAAATGTTTCAGTCAGCGGCGCCCGTCGTTTTGCGCCCGGCGCAATTGCCAGGCCGTGGTCCGCCACCACGATCAGGAGCGTTTCGTCCAGTTGCCCGCTGCCTTCCAGCGTATCGAGCAGTTCCCCAACCAGCCTGTCGACGTATTCTGCCTGCAGCGCGAAACGCAGTGCGGCTTGCCTGACGAGCGCCGGCTGAGGGCGCCAGTCATGCGTATACGTCGTCGCCGGCGTCTCCCGCCCGTTGTAGACCGTACCATCTGGCAGGTAAATCCAGGGATGGTGCGGCAACCCGAGATGAAGGTAGTTCAGGACCGGGCCGGGCTGAGACAGGCGCTGCAGGAATAGCTGCCACTGTGCGTCGTGCTTGGCATCGAACCCGTCAGTCATCGCCGCGTTAATCGTCACCCCCGGCTCACTGCCGCGTGTCTGCGCAGCATCGCGAAAATCCCGCCACTGACCTGCGATCGGGGGCAGGTAACGTTCCGCCAGCGTCCTGGGCAGGATGCTGTGCAACCACACAATCACAACATCGGAAAACAGGGCGGCCGCGCTGAACGGTCGCGACGAAACATCGCCGCGCGAGGATTCGCACAGCACCGGCGTACACAGCCGCGACACCGACTCCACTGCCAGCACACGGTGCGAGCCGGCCAACGCACTGAAAAGGTTCTGGGGGAGTTGGCCCGGAATCGGCAGCGTGGCCTCGTCGGGGCGTTGACCACTCAGAATCGCGCTGATCGCCAGGTGCGTGTTGGTCGAGGCCGTCGTCGTATTGCGATACCAGGTACTCATGCCCGCAAGTCTGGCAAACCCCGGGAAGCGCTGCGCATCGATCTTGCCCGGCTCGCGCATCAGCGCTGCCGTGGGCAGTTCGTCCAGCACCAGCATGACCACCGGCGTTCTCTCGGCGCCGCCGCCGGCTTCAACGACCGCACCGTCAGGGGAGTGGAGCAGCGTCCTGACCGGCGTGAAGAACAGGAAGAACAGCGGAATGGCCACGCTCACCTGCCCGACCATCAACAGCAACGGCCGAATCACACGATCGCTGCGGTAGGCCCAACCCGCCGCAGCGCCCAACGCCACAGCAATGGGCACGGCATACCGCGCGGGCCAGTCCTGGACCAGCGACATCACCCATAAAGCAACTCCCGCAGCGACGGCGGCGCTGAGCACACCAACAAACACCGCGCTGCCAAACCACCTGCCCGACAGGAGAGCGATCACCCACACCAGCGCGGGTATCAGCAGAAACACGGACAGTACCAGCAGCAGGATGTGAGAAGGTGCGGCCTCGTGAGCAACGAAAAACGTAGGCCCGGCGCCGAGCGTAGTAAACAATGGCAACGACAGGCACAGCGCCGCAACACCCAACAGGGTCCAGGCGGACGCGGTTAAAGACGGGGGCGTCACTTTCAAGACAATGGCCTATGTGCGCGGCGTTGCAAGGGAGATGGCGAGTATAACGCACCGGCGGTGTGTCAATTTAGGGGTGGGCGCGAATTCCTTTCTTCACTATAATTCCGCCCTCCCCGGGCCCATAGCTCAGTTGGTTAGAGCAGTCGACTCATAATCGATTGGTCGTAGGTTCAAGTCCTACTGGGCCCACCATCTACCCCGCGCGCATCTCGAACGTCACCGGCATCTCCTTGATGCCCTGCACGAAGTTGGACTTCATGTAAATGACCGGACCGTTGAACTGGAGATTGTCCATGCGCGCCAGGATTTCCTCGAGCATCACTTTCATCTCCATCTTCGCCAGGTTCATACCAAAACAGTTGTGACGGCCGATACCGAACGAGCGGATGTCGCGGCTCAGGTCTTGCTGTGTGGCGCGGTGAACATCGAAGACCTCGGGGTCATCGAACACTTTCGGATCGCGATTGGCACCCGGGTAGTACATGATAATCTTGTCGCCCTTCTTGATTGGTGCGTTGCCCAGCTCGGGCACAGTTATGTCCTGCGTCGCGGTACGCCGCATACAGATGAACGGCGGGTTGTAGCGCAGCATCTCGTAGATCGCGTTTTCAATCTGCTCAGGATTTTCCTGCAGGTAGCGATACTGATCCGGGTTCTCGATGAGGTTGCGAATCGCGTGGGTGATCGTCGTGCGCGTGCTCTCGTTACCCGCCACGATGATCATGAGGAAAATCCAGCCGAAAGTTTCATCCGAAACCGGTTCGCCGTTGATCACGCCGTTGAGTAACTGGCTGCTGACGTTTTTCACATCCGAGTTGCGATACTTCGCGGCCAGCTCATGCGCATACAGCATCAGTTCAAGCGACGCCGTATCGGCCGCCTCGCGGCCACCGGATACGTCCGGGTCGTCGCCGAACATCATGATATTGGTCCACTCAAAAATCTTGTGGCGATCCTCTGCGGGAATGTCAAAGAATTCGAGAATCATCAACAGCGGCAACTCGGCAGCAACCTCGGTGACAAACTCGCAGGATGTCCTGCCCGACATGCGGTCGACAACCTCTCTGGCGTAGGCCCGCGCCTTGGGTTCATACGTGGCAACGGCGGCAGGCGTGAAGTGATCGCGAATCAGCTTGCGGTAGTCGATGTTGTCTGGCGGATCGAGATTGATAAACATCTGGCTCTGGACGTCGTCGACCATCTGCTGCTCAAACTCCATGGGGAGCGCCGTGCGCATCCGCGATGAAAACAGCTCGTTGTGCTTGGAAACGTAATCGATTGCCGCATGCTGGGTGATCGCCCAGTAGGGGACCCCGGTGGACGGATCATCGATTTTGACGGCAGGGCCGGCGGCGCGGATCTTCGCGACGTCATCCCCGGTAAAACCGTCACCGAGGTAGGTGGGCTCCATGATGTTGGCAAAGGGGCATTGGGACATGGCTCTTCTCCTGTTCCGGACCCTCAAACCATAAATCATCCCGGCGCCTCGAATCCAGTCACGCCGGCAGCCGGGTCAGGGACACGGGCGCCACTTTTCAAACCGGTGAGGGATTTATAGTAAACTTCCGGTAAAACCACCTATGGCGAAGCCCCGACGTGCACAAGTATCTGACAGCCCTGGCGATAGCTATTCTCACCGCCTGCTCCCACCCGCTGGAGATTACCGGCTACGGCGATATCCTCTCGGCCACGGGGGACCGCGACTGCCTTTACGAGGATTACCTCGCCGATGCTCCAGGCTGCGCGGACAACTGGGTCGCCAGTGCATATCACGAGACCTACTTCGCCGTCCCCAGGCCGGGCTGGCAGTTTGACAGCTGGCTCAACTACTGCGTTGCGCCGGGCTCGGATTCCTGCACCTTCAACATCGACGTCGAGACCGTCGCACTGTTTGCCGGCGATAGAGCGCCCGCCCTGCACGCCCGTTTCGCCCCCGAGGGCTGTCCACCTCTGGGCTCCACCGAGTTCGTCGCACCGGTCGACTGGGGAAGACCCCCGTCCCAGACGCGTATTCCATTGGCAGACAATGTCAGCAGCATGGAATTCATCACAACCAGGGGGACCGGTTACGGGGGGCAGATCAGTATTGCATCAACCACCGGCAACTCCGGTGTCCAGCGCCACGCGTGGATCTCGACTTGCCCCGCCGGAGAGCCGCTGGCCGACCCGAAATGCGAGCAATTCGGAACTTCATCCACCGTAATCAAGTGGTACCAGGGGCCGGAGCACCGGTCGTACTGCAACCTGACCCCACTCACGCGTTACTACCTCAACATCGAGAACCTGACCTGCACGACCGGTCGGTGCGATGTGTACCGGAACCTGTATAACAACGGGAATCCGTAAGGCCGAGCCTTCCAGCGCCGCAATGGAACGTGCCCCCTGACCTCCACCTTCCACTGCTGGCACTGTGACGGCGGATCCGCGCGCCCATTGTTCAACGCGCGCGATTTCGATACCGCACAGGAGACCTTTGCCGTCGCTACCTGCCTCGACTGCGGGCTTGCCTGCACGGCGGATGTCAACGATGACGCGTTGAGCGCCGCGTATTCACGCAGCTACTACGGCTCTGAGCGGGCCAAGTTTGTTCCTGCCGTCGAGGCAATGGTGCGAATCGGGCAGAAACGCCAGGTAGACAAAATCCTGCGAGCCTACCGCGGTCGCTCCGACACCCCACAGAACACGCCGTTATCGGTTCTCGATATCGGCTGCGGTCGCGGTCTGCTGCTACGCGAATTTGCCGCGCGAGGCGCGCACTGCCTTGGCATCGAACGCGACGAATTTCCCGGCGCCAACTCGACAGGCGTCGATGTGCACATCGGGGCGCTGGATGATGCCGCACTGGCCGAGCGGCGTTTCGACATCATCGTGATCTGGCACGTACTCGAACATGTCACCGAACTCGGCGCCCTGCTGCGGACATTGCCGGGGCATCTCAACCCCGGCGGCCTGCTCGTTATTTCGGTACCCAATTTTTCGAGCTTGCAGAGCCGCCTTTTCGGTCGGCACTGGTTTCATCTCGACATTCCCCGACACGTCTCACACTTCAAGCAGCAGTGGCTTGAAAACCAGCTCGACGTCGTGGGCCTTACTGTTGAAAGTCACAACACGTTCACGGCGACACAGAATGTCTACGGCTTTCTGCAAAGCGCTCTCAATACCCTGTTTCCCGCGCGCCCCAACAGGCTGTACCACCTGCTGACCCGGGGACGCGGTGTGCGCGAACGACTGCCACTGATTG
>CAYGOX010000111.1:0-10721 GCA_964351485.1 uncultured Halioglobus sp. | reverse complement strand
CACGCCGGTGACCCAGGGCGTCACCTTCGTGCATTACGTGGTCTTCGGGCTGACCATTGCGGGCACGCTGGTCGCCGTGTCCACCAATTCGCGGATCGCGGCGATTGCCGGGCTCGGCGTGGTCGGCATCGGCGTGGCGCTGGTGTTCATCCAGTTCGGCGCGCCGGATGTGGCGATCACCCAGATCCTGGTGGAAATGCTCGTGGTGGTGCTGTGCTCGGTCGCGGCACTGCGCCTGGCGACACTGCCGACAGCGTTCGGTGAAAAACTGGTGATGCGTATTTTCGATCCCGATGTGCTGCAGCGCAGCTTTGCCCAGCTCGGCCTGGACAACGACGACCTGCAGCGCTGGAACCAGATGACCGACAGCGGTACCGGCATCATTCTCGTGACCGGCCCGACCGGTTCGGGCAAAACCACCACGCTGTACTCCACCCTGCGCCAGCTCGCTCAGCCCGAGGTGAATGTCTGCACCATTGAAGACCCGATCGAGATGATCGAGGGCGCGTTCAACCAGATGCAGGTCAACCACGGGATCGATCTCGATTTCTCGGCCGGCGTGCGCGCGCTGATGCGCCAGGATCCCGACATCATCATGATCGGTGAGATCCGCGACCTGGAGACGGCGAACATGGCTATCCAGGCCGCGCTGACCGGCCACCTCGTGCTATCCACCCTGCACACCAACGATTCGCCCAGTTCTATCTCCCGCCTGCTCGAGTTGGGGGCGGCGCCCTACCTGGTCAGGGCCACGGTGCGCGGCATTATGTCGCAGCGACTGGTGCGCATTCTGTGCAACCACTGCAAGGCGATGGAGCCACTGGATATCGACGCGTGGAACCAGCTCACCTATCCCTATTCGCTGGAGCCGCCGGCACAGGTCGCCCGCCCCGTGGGGTGCCCGGAGTGTCGCAATACCGGTTACATCGGCCGGCAGGGAATCTACGAAGTGCTGCTCAACACGCCGGCCGTGCAGAAGGAAATCAAGCCGCAGCTGGACGTGGCCCGACTGCGCAGCATCGGGATGTCCGAGGGAATGCAGACCCTGCGCCTGAGCGGCGCCATGCGCGTCACGCGTGGCGAAACGACAATCGAAGAAGTCATGCGGGTGGCCCCGACCCTGGAGCTGTGATGATGCGCGCCCACAGTCAGCCCGGCGCAGTGCCGCGGTGCGGGGCAGGAGCGTACCAGTGACGGCATTGCCTGATGACATACGCACCGCCGCAGAATCCGCGTGGCAGACCATCCTCGATGCCGCACAAGGGAGCATCCTGCCAGCGCTCGAATCGGCGTTTGCCGACGAGGCGCTGCAGACACAGCGCCAGCTCGTACTGGGCTGCAGCCCGTTTGTCGCAGAGCTGGCGCGGCGCCGGCCGGAGCTGTTGCTCGATCTTGCCAGCAGTGGTGAGCTGGCGGCATCGTTACCCGAAACACATTTTGCCCGGACGCTGAGCGACGCGCTGGCCGAGCCCGACGCTGACCTGCACGCCGTACTGCGGCGCTTTCGCCAGCGACACATGCTGCGCATTGTCTGGCGCGACCTGAGCCGGCTCGCCGATACCTGCGAGACCACGCGCGATACATCCCTGCTCGCCGAGGCCTGCATCGCGCAGGCGCAGGATGCGCTGTCCGCCGTGTTGGAGAAAAAACACGGTGTTCCCCGGGGGCGCCACAGCGGCGAGCGACAGCAGCTCATCGTGCTGGCGAT
The DNA here is from genome assembly GCA_964351485.1 of uncultured Halioglobus sp. Classification (GTDB taxonomy): domain Bacteria; phylum Pseudomonadota; class Gammaproteobacteria; order Pseudomonadales; family Halieaceae; genus Marimicrobium. The sequence continues at coordinate 9,013 of CAYGOX010000111.1, read as the reverse complement.
GGGCAAGCTGGGCGCGCGCGAACTCAATGTTTCATCTGACATCGACCTGATCTTTGCCTACCCGGAAGCCGGCACCACCGACGGGCAGGACAAGCCGCTGAGCAACGAGGAGTTTTTCACCGCACTCGGGCGCGGCGTTATCCAGGCGCTCGACAAGTCGACTGTTGACGGCATCGTGTTCCGCGTGGACATGCGCCTGCGTCCCTACGGCGACAGCGGCGCGCTGGTGCACAACTTCAACGCGCTGGAGAGTTACTACCAGGAGCAGGGTCGCGACTGGGAGCGTTACGCCATGATCAAGGCGCGGCCCGTGACCGGCGACCCGGCCGCCTGCGCCTGGCTCATGAACGCATTGCGACCCTTTGTGTATCGCAAGTATGTCGACTTCGGTGTGATCGAGAGCCTGCGCCGGATGAAACAGATGATCGCGGCGGAGGAACACCGTCGCGGTTTGCAGCACGACATCAAGCTAGGCGCCGGGGGAATTCGCGAAATCGAGTTCATCGCGCAGTGTTTCCAGCTGATCCGCGGTGGTCGCGACCTGGCGCTGCAGCAGCGGGAACTGCTGCCGGTACTGCAAACCTGTGTGGATCTGGGCTGCCTGCCGCAGGTAGCGGTCGACGAACTGCGGGCGGCGTACCTCTTTCTGCGCGACAGCGAACATGCCATCCAGGGTTACCTGGATCGCCAGACCCAGGCCCTGCCCGAGGACGCATTCGCGCGCCTGGCCCTCGCCGCGGCGATGGGTTTCTCCGGGTGGGATGATTATGTCGCGGCGCTCGATGCGCATCGCCAGCGCGTCAAGACACACTTTTCCAACCTCATTGCCGAACCTGAGGATGAAGAGACGCCCTCGGGTATTGAGGAGACCGGCATCTGGAGCGAATCGCTCGACCCCGACGCGTTCGCTGCGCTGGGTTTCGATGCCGCCGAGGACACACTGGCGCTGGTGGCCGACCTGTTCGCCCATCCCCGGGTGGCCACGCTGCAGCCCGAGGGTCGCGAGCGACTCGATGAATTCATGCCGCGCCTGCTGCAGGCCTGCGCCGAGGTGGATAATCCCGACCTCGCGCTGCGGCGCATCCTGCCGCTGGTCCTGTCCGTTGTGCGTCGCAGCGCCTACCTGGCGCTGCTGCTGGAAAACCCGCCCGCGCTCGATGAACTGGTCCTGTTGTGTGGTGCCAGCCCGTGGATTTCCGAACAGCTGGAGCGCTACCCGGTCCTGCTCGATGAGCTGCTGGACCGCGCCAGCCTGTATACGGCGCCGGACAAGGCGCTGTTGCGCGACGAACTGCGCCAGCAGGTGGCGCGCCTCCCGCTGGATGACCTCGAAGCGCAGATGGACGCGCTGCGTTACTTCAAGGCCTCGCATGTGTTGCGGGTCGCCGCCAGCGAACTGGCCGGCAGGCTGCCGCTCATGCAGGTCAGCGACAAACTCACCTGGATCGCCGAGGTGATTCTCGAGCAGGTGCTGACCGTGGCGTGGAACGACCTGGTGAGCAAGTACGGTGAACCGGCCCGCCCCGGTGCCGGTACCGGGTTTGCGGTTTACGGTTACGGCAAGCTCGGCGGCATCGAACTGGGCTACGGGTCGGACCTCGACCTGGTGTTCATCTACCACGATGGGCGGGGCAGTACCGATGGCGAGCGCAGTATCGACAACGCGGTGTTCTATACCCGGCTCGGCCAGCGCATGATCCATATCCTGGAGGCGCGCATGACCATCGGGCAGCTCTACGAAGTCGATATGCGGCTGCGCCCGTCGGGGAACTCCGGGATGCTGGTGACCACGCTCGCCGGCTTCACTGCCTACCAGGAGAAAGACGCCTGGACCTGGGAGCACCAGGCCCTGGTGCGGGCCCGCTTCGTGGCGGGCGATGAAACACTGGCAGATGCGGTGGATGCTGTTCGCGAACAGGTGCTGTGCCAGCCGCGCAACGAGAACCAGCTGGCCCGGGAAGTCTGCGCCATGCGCCAGAAGATGCGGGCGCACTTGCTCCCCGCCTCAGAAGCGGCTGAATTTGACCTGAAACAGGGCGCCGGAGGTATCGTTGACATAGAATTTATGGTGCAATACGCGGTTCTTGCGTGGTCGGCCATCGAACCTGAGCTGACCCGCTGGTCTGATAACGTACGCATCCTGCAGACCCTCGGCCGTGAAGGCTTCTTCAAGGAGCCCGAGTGCAAGGCGCTCACACAGGCTTACCTGGCCTACCGTTCTGCCGCGCATCAGCTCTCCTTGCAACAGGCACCGGGGGTCGTTCCCGCGGGACAGTTTGCGCCGGAGCGCGAGGCTGTGACGGCCAAGTGGGAGGCGCTGTTCGGGCACATCGAGCCCGACGAAGGCGCGGCAGTCGATGCGGCTGTGGATGAATAAGAAGGAGTATCGCGATGAGTCTGGCCGATCGAGACGGACTAATCTGGTTGGATGGCGAAATGGTGCCCTGGCGCGAGGCGCAGGTGCACGTGCTGACTCACACCTTTCATTACGGTCTGGGTGTCTTCGAAGGTGTGCGCGCCTACAAGACGCCTGACCGGGGCACCTGTATTTTCCGGCTCAAGGAACATACCGACCGCCTGTTCCGCTCCGCCCATATCCTGGGTATGGCCATGCCTTTCGACAAGGACACGCTGAACGAGGCGCAGCGCGCCGTGGTCCGTGAAAACAACCTTGAGGAAGCCTACCTGCGGCCGATGTGTTTCTACGGGTCCGAGGGCATGGGCCTGCGCGCCGACAACCTGCGCACACACGTGATGGTGGCGGCCTGGGAGTGGCCTTCCTACATGGATCCCGATGCGCGTGACCGCGGTATCAAGGTACGTACCTCGTCCTTCACCCGGCACCACGTGAACATCGCGATGTGCAAGGCCAAGGCCAACGGCAACTACATCAATTCGATGCTGGCCCTGCGCGAGGCGCTGGACAGCGGTGCGGAAGAGGCACTGCTGCTGGACAACGAGGGCTACGTTGCCGAGGGCAGTGGCGAGAACGTATTTATCGTACGTGACGGCCGTATTTACACACCGGAACTGACGTCCTGCCTGGAAGGTATCACCCGCGATGCCATTTTCACATTGGCTGCGGAGATCGGTTACACCATCGAGGAAAAGCGCATCACGCGCGACGAGGTGTACGTGGCCGACGAGGCGTTTTTCACCGGCACCGCGGCGGAAGTCGTGCCCATTCGCGAGCTCGACGGCCGCACGATCGGGTCGGGCAGCCGTGGCCCGCTGACGGAAAAGTTGCAGTCGATGTATTTCGACTCGGTGCGCGGCAACCGCAGCGAAAACAGCCAGTGGCTGGAGCCCGTCGCCTGAACCGCGCCTGTGCGGCTCGCGCTTATCGTCTACCGCATGTTCCCCCACGGGGGTCGGCAGCGTTTTGCGCTGCAACTGGTCCAGTCCCTGCAGGCGGCCGGTCATACCTGTCGCCTGTACACCGCCAGTTGGGAAGGTTTACCGCCGGCAGCATGTGAAGTCCGGCTGGTGCCGGCGCGTGCGGTCCGGCGGCACCGGTGGCAACAACGCTTTCACGCCTGGGTGCAGCGCGATCTCGCCAACGATCCGGTCGATGCCGTGGTCGGCCTGGAACCTATGCCCGACCTCGACATCCTGCTGGCCTTCGACGACTGTTTTCTCGACACCGCCCTGCGACAGCGCAGCGCCCTGTACCGGCGCGGAGCCGCCTACGCACACCACCTGCGCTTCGAGCGCTCGGCAGTCGCCCCGCCCTCGCGCGCGCTGGTACTGGTGCAAAGCGAGGCGCAGGGACTGGTTTATGTGCAGCACTACGGAACCGAGGCCGGCCGGATCGACACCCTGGCGCCCGCCGTCACCGCCGACCGCTTTGCCGGGCCCGATGCGGCTTCGCGCCGGGAGAATACCCGCGCCGCATTCGCCCTCGATCAGCGCGATATAACGCTGCTGTTTATTGGCAACGCCTTCGCGGACAAGGGCCTGGACCGTGCCATCCACGCACTGGCGCACCTGCGCGACGAGGTACCCAATGCCGAGACGCGGCTGTTGGTGGTCGGAGAGGACGCCCGAAGCCGCTTCTTACGGTTAGCGCGACGCCTGCGTGTAGCCGACGCGGTCGAGTTTCTCGGGCCGCGCGATGACGTGCCCGACCTGCTCCTGGCCGCCGACGTACTGGTACACCCGGCGGTCGCCGAGGCGGGAGGGCTGGTCCTGCTGGAGGCGATGGCGGCCGGGCTGCCGGTCCTGACCACGTCCATCCCGGGCTATGCGCCACGGGTGGCGCAGGCCGAGGCGGGAATCGTGCTGCGAGAGCCCTATTCCCAGCGACAGATGAACGACGCTTTGCGGCGCTTCCTGGCCAGCCGCTTCCGGTCGGAATGCGGCGCCAATGGCCTGCGCGCTGCCAACGCCTCGGACTTTTCCGACGGACCGGGGCAGGCGGTGGCGACGCTGGAACGTGTGCTGCAGAAAAAGCGCTGAATCCACGTTAAAAATTTGCACAATTGGCGGCCCGTACAACGGGCAAAGCCCCCGGGCGGGTTGTATTATCAGGTAATGAATACGTTTTCCGGCGGATGTCAGCGTCCTTGCGGTGCTCACTTGAGCCGCTCGCAGGACCTCGGTGCCGCAAACCTGGTGGTGGCGCTTGGTTGATTCTGTGCGCATCGTTCGCGATGGCGCCCTGGCCGATATCGTTGCCGACCGCCTGCGCGCCTTTCCCGGTGACTGCAACGCCTGGATTGCGACCCATACCCGCGTCCTCAAAGAAGACAGCTACGGCCTGGTCTGCCTGCTCGATGCGCACGACGCCCAGGGAGTGCTGAAGCTGTACGGGTTTCGCTCCCGCATGCACGCCCTGGGGTGTGCCCTGGGACGCGGGCGCGCCCTGCACAGTCACCGCGCCGCCATTGCGCTGCGCCGCGAGGGCATCTCTGTACCCGAACCGATGGGCGTACTGCGTGTACCCGAAGGCATGTTGCTGCTGAGCGAGGCGCTGCCGGGTAAGGGCAACCTGTTGCAGGTCTGGCATGCCGAGCCCACACCACAGGAAGCGGCGCGCGTGCTCCAGGTGGCGGGCCACACACTGGGCCATCTGCACTCCACCGGTTTCGCCCACGGCGACTGCAAGTGGAACAATTTTCTCTGGGACGGACAGGGTATCTCGCTGGTAGACCTGGATGATGTCAACAAAGCCGAATTGCTCAGTCCCCGACAGGCCCTCGATGTCGCCCGCTTCACGGTCAACGCCGAGTCGATGAGTATCGGCTCGTCGCTCTACAGTCGATTCCTGGAAAGCTATCTGCAGGTGGTGGGGCTGACCCGGCAGGAAGTGGTCGAAGCCATGGTGCCGTTTGTGTATTCCATCCGGGCCAAGTACCTGGCGCGGTACGGTCCCCACGGACACCGTCTCGTTTAGCGCCGCAGGTTGTTATCTGCCGCGATAGGCACCGGCTGCGAGGATACGTGCCTCGACGTTGTTGAGGTGGCGCATCTGGCGTCTCCACGCGGCGAAGAACCGCGCCTGTCCCGTGGGTCCGATGTGCGCGGCGGCTGATTGGCTCAGTGTGGCCAGTTCCTGCACCAGGGCCCGTCCGCCCGGTACCGCGTACCGGGTCAGCGCCTCGTTGTTGATGAAGACGAATTGTTCGCGGTCGTTGTAGGTCTGGACGATTACGTTGTTCAGCGTCAGGCTGCCGTGCACAAACCCGGTAAGGTGCAGTCTCCCCACGCACTGCCCGAAGCGGTCCAGCAGGCGAGGCGGCGGTGGTGCACCACGCGCGGTGGGGGACACGAGGTCGCTCAGTACATGGCCGTCGACGAGTTCGGTAAACAGGAAGGCCGTGTAGGCATCAAGATGCCCGCAGTGCAGGATGCGCGGAACAAGGAAGCCCGCCTGTTCGAGAGCGCCGGCCGCTCGCTCTGCCCGCCGGGCCGGTGAACCGCGAAACCGGTTGAGCAGCGCGCGCGCCGGGCTTCGCGTAAAAAACACGGTGCATTCCAGACCCGCAGAGGTATTGCGAGACTGTACCCGGTCGGGATGCGTGAGTGTGCGTTCCCAGCCCTCGGGCAGAAAATCGTCCGCCAGCGCGCGGGCGCAGCGGTCAAGTTCGGCAGTGTCTTGTGTGATGTCTGTCACAGAATTTTCGCAATGGCCTTCAAACGTTCATCCGGTGCCGGCCGGAAGCAGTGTTGGTTCGCAGTTAGCGTAGTTGCGCGCCGCGCCAAGTAGTCACGCGAACGCGCTCGTTATATGATAAGCGGCCTTTTTCCATACGAACAACGATAACAAAGTGTTGCCGTTCCCGGAGGGAATCGGTGATTGAAGAGAGGACGTAATGAGCCAGAAGGTATTGATCGTCGGTGCCGGCGGTCAGCTTGGCCGCGAATTGCAGCGCACGGCCCCGGCAGGTAGCGAGTGGGTCGCGGTCGGCCATGGCGACCTGGATATTGCCGATGCCGCCGCTGTCGCCGATGCCTTTGCAACGCATGCCCCCGGCCTGGTCATCAACGCGGCGGCCTACACCGCAGTCGACAAGGCCGAGTCCGAACCGGACGACGCGCGACGCGGCAATGTCGACGGTCCGCGCAACCTGGCGCAGGCCTGCGCCGACAACGGCGCACGTTTCATGCACGTGTCTACCGATTTTGTCTTTGACGGAACCTCCTCGGTTCCCTACACGCCGGATATGGCAACGGGTCCGTTGGGTGTTTACGGCCAGACCAAGCTCGACGGCGAACTGGCGGTGCGCGACATCCTGCCCACCGCGCTGATCATGCGCACTGGCTGGGTGTACTCTGCTTTTGGCGGCAACTTCGTCAAGACCATGCTGCGCCTGATGGGCAGCAACGATACGCTGACGGTTGTTTCCGACCAGGTCGGCACCCCGACCTGGGCCAACGGCCTGGCGCGGGCACTGTGGGCAGCCGCGGCAAAGCCTGCGCTGTCCGGTACGTATCACTGGAGTGATGCGGGCGTCTGCAGCTGGTACGACTTTGCGGTAGCCATTTATGAAGAGGGTCGGGCGCTCGGACTGCTGTCCAATCCGGTTACCGTCAAGCCGATCCCGGCCAGGGACTATCCCACGCCGGCGCGGCGGCCGTCATACAGCGTCCTGGACAAGGCCGGGACCTGGGAAGATTTACAGCTCGAGGGCGTGCACTGGCGTTCGCAACTGCGTGCTATGCTCGTCGATTACAAGGAGTTAGAGAATGGCTAGATCGCTTCTGGTCACCGGGGCCGCGGGGTTTATCGGTGCCAATTTTGTTCACTACTGGGCGGCGCAGCATCCCCAGGACAGGATCGTCGCCTTCGATGCGCTGACCTATGCGGGCAATCGCGCGAACCTGGAACCGCTGGCGGACAACCCCAACTTCAGTTTTGTTCACGCCAACATCTGTGACTACGACGCGGTGCACAAGGCGCTGGTCGATAACGCGGTCGATACCATCGTGCACTTCGCGGCGGAGAGTCACGTCGACCGTTCGATTACCGGCCCCGACGCCTTTATTGAAACCAATGTCGTGGGCACGCACACGCTGCTCAAGGCGGCCAAGGCGGTCTGGCTGGAAGGTGGCAAAGCCATCCCGCACCGGTTCCATCACGTGTCGACCGACGAGGTGTACGGCTCGTTGAGCAGTGATGCCCCGGGTTTCCACGAAGAACAAAAATACGAGCCGAACTCGCCCTACTCGGCGAGCAAGGCCGCGTCCGATCACCTGGTTCGCGCCTACCTGCATACCTTTGGCCTGCAGGTGACCACCAGCAACTGTTCCAACAACTACGGCCCGTACCACTTCCCCGAGAAGTTGATCCCGCTGTGCCTGACCAACATCCTGCGCGGACGTCCGCTGCCGGTGTACGGCGATGGCAGCAACATTCGCGACTGGCTGTTTGTCGAGGATCACTGCCGCGGCATCGAACTGGTGCTGCTCGACGGCGTTGTGGGTGAGACCTACAACATCGGCGGCAACAACGAGTGGAACAACCTCGATATCGTCAACCTGCTGTGTCAGCAGATGGATGAGCGCTTTGCCGCGGATGATAGTCTCGCCGCACGTTTTCCCGCGGCGCCTGCGGCGAGCGGCAAAAAGTCCGGCGACCTGATCCAGTTCGTCGAGGACCGCGCCGGTCACGATTGGCGCTACGCCATCGACGCCGGCAAGATCATGGGTGAGCTGGGTTATGAACCGCGCGAAAGCTTTGAAACAGGGCTGCGCCGGACCATCGACTGGTACCTGGCCAACGAGGCCTGGTGGCAGCCGCTGCTGCCGGGTTAACGACGCACGCCGCTAGTCGAACAGCGGCGTGTCCTGCCAACCAAATCCCTGCGCGTCTTTCTCGGACAGCTGTGGCCCTTCGCCGGGCGGCACGGGCCATTCGATCCCGACGTCCGGGTCGTCCCAGGCCAGCGTCACCTCGCTCTGGGGGTGATAGATGTCGGTGCACTTGTACAGGAAGTCTGCAGATTCCGAGGTGACATAAAACCCGTGCGCGAAGCCGGGCGGCACCCACAGCATCTTGTGATTCTCCGCGCTCAGGGTGACACCGAACCACTTGCCGAAACTGGGTGAACTGCGCCGCAGGTCCACCACCGCATCGTAGACTTCTCCGGCCGTGACGCGCACCAGTTTGCCCTGCGTGTGTTCGGTCTGGTAATGCATGCCGCGCAGGATGCCGCGCGCCGAACGACTGTGGTTGTCCTGGACAAAATCGAGGTCGAAGCCGGCGTCGGCGAACACCTTACGGTTCCAGGTCTCCAGGAAGAAGCCGCGGGAATCCCCGAATACCCTGGGTTCAAGGACGTACACGTCCTTTAGCGGGGTCTCGACAAAGTTCATGAGAAGATCACTCCCTCTTCACGCAGGAGGTTGTTGAGATACACACCGTAGCCGCTTTTTTCCAGCGGCTTGGCCAGGGCCAGGAGTTGTTCCGCGTCGATGTAGCCCATGCGGTAGGCCACTTCCTCGGGGCAGGCAATTTTCAGTCCCTGGCGCGCTTCGACAACGCGGATGAAATTGGAGGCGTCGAGAAGCG
>CAYGOX010000110.1:0-10737 GCA_964351485.1 uncultured Halioglobus sp. | reverse complement strand
CAATGTCTTCGACGAAACTCAGCAGTTCGGGCTCGGCGGTGTTGGCGTTGGGCGTGACGGGGTTCTGCGCTACCGGGTCAGAACCGTCACCGCCGCCACCACAGGCGGTGAGTAACAGGCTGCAAATGAGGAGCGTAAACAGGTTCAGCGAACGGGTCGTCACGACGGGGGTGCCTCTGTCATTGTTATGTTGTTATGTCTGCAGACCGGGTCTGCCAGCTGCAAAAACGCCGGTTTTCTGAACCGGCGGTCAATTCAAAAAGTATAGTTGCGGGGCAAGGGCTGTCAACGACAGAGGCGGGAAAGCGTCGGGCGCGGCAGGCTGTAAAACCGCGCCCTGGGTAGTGTTTTTTACTTGAGGAAAGACTTGGCCGCGTCGAGCAAACCGCCAGCACCACCGAACGCGTCCAGCAGATTACCGCCGCTGCTGGCCTTGTCCATGATTTGGGGCAGGGCCTCGGCCAGGCCACCGGCCACATCGCCGGTGTTGGCACCCAGCTGTGACGCTAGGTCAGACAGCTTGCTCTCACCGAACAGGTCCATGATGCCCTGCGCGGAAATCGGGCTGTTGTCGCCATCACCCAGCCACGAACCCAGGATGTCGCCCAGCTCGCCGTTTTCGGACATCTTGCTCGCCAGTGCCTGCAGGTTCAGGTTGCCGTCACTGTCGCCGAGCAGGCCGCTGAGCGCAGAGGTAATGGCTGAGTTGTCTGCCTGTCCGCCCATCTTGTCCGAGAGCAGTTGAGCGCCGAGTTCCATGAGATCCATGACAGTATCCTCTTTGAAAGGGGGTAGGAGACAGGAAGTATAGACCGGCCCGGGGCGATGTGAAGGCGCGTTTTGTAAACGAGTTGTCTCAAATGCGCCCGGGACGGACCGCTTACATGCCCGCTTGGTTTTCCGGCAGGTACTGCTGGAAGATGTCACCCAGGTTTTCGTTCTGGTGAGATGGCACGCGATAGTAGGTGCGGATGATCACGGAATCGTCGTCGCCGAACTGGTAGGTTTCGAGGCTGAACTGCACCTGGTCGCCATCGGGGCCCTTGAAATGGTTTTCAAGGCACCACGCAACCTCGTTGGCGCAGACAAACAGTGTCCCGGGCTGGATGCGAAAGCGCACGCGTGGCTGGAACAGGTCCCAGGAATCCTCGCAGCACGATTTGAAGCCTACCTTCTCCGGGGTGCCGACCGGGTCGAGCATGCGGAACTCACCGTTGGCGACGGTGCGCCAGTTGTCGATCCACGCCTGCTTGTCGCCGGCGTTCCACAGGTTCGGATAGTTGGTCGCCCAGTTCAGCAGGGCCTGCTTGGTTGGATAGCTCATCGTTGTGCGCCTTTTGTTCGTTTCTCTTATGTGCGTTTTCAGGGCGACTGTCGCCAGGAGCGAACCAGTGTATCGTAATCGATCGTCTTGCCTGGCGGTTTTTCCTGGGCCAGTTTCTCGCGGGGTGCGCCGGAACGTGACAGCCAGTAGTTACGGCTCTTCCTGTCGTTGAGTTGCGGACCACAGTCGCCCAGTACCTTGGAACGCTGCAGGCGACGTAAACGCTTGTCCTGTGCGCGGGCGAGCGCCGTCATGGATTCCCGTGGTGTCTTGTCGCCCGCGATGGCGGCATTGATATGTTGCTCCCAGAGCATGGCCAGGTGCGTGTAATCAGGAATGTTGGTACCGGCCGGTGTCCACTGCCCCTGGTCGGCGGATCGATAGAACTCCACCAGTCCCGCAAGGCGGTCGGCGCGCTGGGTAAAACTCGGGTGGTGGATGTCGGACGTGCGAATGAAAGAGAGGCCCTCGTGGCTTTTTTTCAACGAGACCGTTTTCGACGTCACGAACTGCGCATACAGCCAGGCGGCCTGCGCCTGCTTCACGGGTGTCGACTGCGGCAGTGTCCAGGCGCTGATGGACTGGTAGCCACGTTTCTGTCCGTTGCGCCAATAGGGGCCGCGCGGCGAGGGCGCCATGCGCCACTTCGGCAAGCCCGCCGCATCGACAAGCGGTTGGCTCGGTGCCAGCAGGGCGGCTGCCGCACCGGTATCCCAAAACATCTGCTGGGCGATGTCGCCCCTGGCGAGCCGGTCGCCCGCGGAGGCGTTGCTTATCGTGGCCGCCCCGGGGGGCGCATAGTTTTGCAGCCACTTGATGTAGCGAGTCAGTGTGTAGAGTGCGGCTGGACCGTCGGTGGCGCCGCCGCGCTGCACTGAAGAGGCAGAGGGTTGGCAACCCTCGGCGCGAATGCCCCAGTCGTCCACCGGGTTGCCGCTGGGCAGACCGGTATCGCCGGTGCCCGCGGCGGAGAACCAGGGCTGTCCGCGGCGCCGCGCGGACGTGGCCGCCGCTTTGCCGTAGGCCATGTGGCCGTAGACGCGTTGACCGTCTATCTCGCGCACATCGTTGGTAAAAAAGTCGGCGATATCTTCATAGGCCGACCAGTTCAGCGGCACACCCAGCGGGTAACCGAAGCGCGCTTCGAAGCGCGCCTTGAGCGCGGGGTTGGTGAACCAGTCGTAGCGGAACCAGTAGAGGTTGGCGGCCTGCTGGTCGGGCAGCTGATACAGCTTGTCGTCGGGTGCGGTGGTGAAGGTTGAGCCGATAAAGTCGGCCAGGTCCAGCGTGGGCAGGGTGAAACCGGCGCCTTCACCGGCCATCCAGTCGGTCAGGTTGCGCACCTCTTGGCGGCGGAAGTGGGTGCCGATCAGGTCGGCGGGGCTGGCGTAGGCATCGTAGAGCCGCTCGCCCGAGCGCAGCTGGGCCTGCAGCTGATCCACGATGTCGCGTTCGTCGAGCAGCTCGTGGGTCACTTCGATGCCGGTCACCTGGGTAAACGCCCGCGCCAGAGTCTGCGCCTCGTAGCGGTGAGTGGCGCTGCGTCCCGTGGCAACGCGAATGGTTACTCCCTGCAGGGGTGTGGCGGCGCTGGCGAACCAGTCCAGCTCCGCCCGCTGTTGTGCCGGTGTCAGGGTGGACGGTGTAAAGGCGTCTATCCAGGCTGATGCGACCTTGTCACTGACTGCGCCGGCGCTGGCGGACAGCAGGAGGCTGGCGCCGAGCAGGCAGGAGAGCAATCGTGTCCGCATGGGGTGTGTCCGTGATGATTCGAGAGGCAACCGACGTTCGATTGCGCGGGGCATGGTACTAGAAATCGGGCAAAACCAGTATGCTGGAACAGGCGCTGGCGGACATCTTTGCTATAGTTGTGCGAGGGTTTTTCCGGGCACGGCGTTGGCCGTCACGAGGGTTTTTTCATGAAAGCGTTACTTGCACCCATTGCGATGCTGCTTGTCCTGGCCGGCTGCTCGCACCCGCTCGAAATATACGGCGAGGGCGACATCCTCTCAGCCAGCGGCGATCGCGACTGTCTCATGGAGCAGCACGCCGCGGCAGACCCGGACTGTGCGCAAAACCTGGTGGTTACTGCCTACCTCGAGACCTACTCGGCGGTGCCGCGCCCCGGCTGGAAGTTCCACCGGTGGACGCCCTATTGCGCCAGCGATGAAACCGGGGTCTGCAGCTTTGATATCGAATCCGATCTCGTGACCCAGTTTGTCGGGCATACCGCGCCGGCGCTGAAAGCGATTTTTCGGCCGCTGGTGAATACCGGCTTTAACTCGGTGTTCATCGGCCACAGCTTTTTCGTGCCATTTGCCGACGGCATGCCGTTTCACGCCCAGGCAGCGGGCTTTGACGATCACACCCAGTGGCGCTTTTTCTCCGGCGGTGCGTCCGGGGCGCCGCTGGCGCTGTGGAATAACGCCTCCAAGCGGGCGACGATCCAGTCGATGCTCGATGGTGGTGATGTCGATGTGCTGGGGATGACCTACCACCCGGACTACCCGACGCTGGAGGGTTATCGCAACTGGATCGACTACGCGCTGGCGCAAAACCCCGATACGCGGTTTTTCATTGCGCTGCCCTGGGCGCCCAGCCCGGGCAGTTCGACGGCCAGCGGTTACGAGAGTTTCTGGCACGCGTACCACCCGCTGGTCACTCACGCGATGATCGATAACCTGCGTCTGGAGTACCCGGGTATTGATTTCTACTGTATTCCCTACGGTCAGGCCGCCGCCGAGCTGTATTCGCTGTATGACGCCGGCAGCCTGCCCGACGTCGATACACTGGTCAGTGGCACCGGCGAGGCGATTTTCAGCGATGCGTTCGGGCACGCCGACGCGATCCTGCGCGATCTCGGGCGGTTGGTCTGGCTGCGGGCCATCTACGGCGTCGATTTGTCGACCTATGCCCATGATCCGGGTTATATCACCGACCTCAAGGCGATTGCCCAGGGCATTATGGACAGCCACGATCCGGTCTACGACGCGCCCTGATCGACCTTCTCCTGCACTATTTTGGGGCCAGGCTTTGCCGCGGCGCGGCATTGTCGATAGACTGGTCCCTGCCGCAAAACCATAACCATTAGAAGGATGTTCTCATGTCTCGAACGCTACCACGCAGCATGTTTCAACGCTCCACCCTTGCGACTGCGCTGGCCCTGAGCCTGGGCACCGCCCCGGGCCATGCCCAGATGCTTGAAGAAGTGATCGTTACCGCTACCAAACGGGCGGTGGGCATGCAGGATGTCCCGATCGCTCTGGCCGTCATGGAAGGCGAGAAGATCAGCGAGCAGGGTATACGTTCCCTGACCGACGTGGCGATCTTCATGCCGAACGTCCACATCGCCGAGGCGAGCGCCGGTGATTCGCTGTTTATTCGCGGCATCGGTTCGGGCGTCAACTACGGCTTTGAGCAGTCGGTGGGCACCTTTGTCGACGGCGTCTACTTCGGCCGCGGGCAGGCATCGCGCTCGGCGTTTCTCGACCTGGAGCGCGTCGAGGTGCTGAAGGGCTCGCAAAGTACCCTGTTTGGCAAGAACACGATTGCCGGAGCGATCAATATCACCACGGCCAGGCCGACCGAGGAGTTCGAGGCGTCCGTAGAGGCCACGCTGGAGCCGGAGTTTGACGGCTGGAGCTCGACGATCACCCTGTCCGGCCCGCTGGCCGACAACTTCGGTGCGCGATTCGTTTATAAGAAGGAAGAGACCGACGGCTGGATGGACAACACCTTCCTGGGCACAGAGGAGGTGACGCGGGATGATTCCATCGGTCGCCTGACGCTGGCCTGGCAGCCCACCGATACCCTGGACCTGACCCTGAAGTGGGAAACCGGCGAAACCGACACGGTCGGCAGCAATGAGGTCATCTCGATTGCAACGCCGCTGGCGACATCCATCTACCGTGGGGTAGACCCCAATTTCACTGCCAGCGGCCTGGACTATGACAAGTCCGACGCCACCTTCTCGCGCATGGACGACTTCCGTCGCGGTGAAACCTTCCACGACAGCGAGTGGGAAATCGGCACACTGACGGCCGAGCTGGCGCTGGGCGAATACACGATCAAGTCGATTACCGGCTATGTCGATTACAGCTTTGAGAACTATCGCGACATTGACTACAGCGCGATTGCGGCACTCGCGCGCGGTCGCGATGAATCGCACGAGCAGTTCACCCAGGAATTCCTGCTGACCTCGCCGGTCGGTGAGACCTTTGAATTCCTCGCAGGTGTTTACTACCAGGACGAAGAGTTGGGTCACGAGCGTTTTACCGATGTGAGCCTGTCCGCCCTGTTCAATGCCGGTGCGACCCTGCCGCCGGTTGTGGCCAGCGGTATCGCCGATGGCACGGGTGTGAATACTTTCGACCAGGACGCGGAAACGTGGTCGGCCTTTTTTGAAGGCACCTACCACTTCTCCGATTCGCTGCGCTTGATCGCCGGTATCCGTTACTCGGAAGACACCAAGGAGTTTTCGAAGACTGCCAGCGTCGATTACCTGTTCAACGTGGTGCCCGCCGCGCAGGCCGGCGATCCGCAGGCGGGTCGCGATCGGCTTGGTGCGATCTACGATACGCTGCTGAACCTGGCAACACCGCACACCTTCATCGACGGGGTGGCGGTTGTGTGCCCGGGCACACCGGCCCTGGCGTTGAATTGCACAACGTCGGCGATCCCGACCGAGCGTGAAGAGGACCACATCACCGGTGACATCACGATCCAGTACGACTGGGACGATGACACCATGATTTACGCCAAGTGGGGCAACGGCTACAAGGCCGGCGGTTTCGACGAGGACAACGGGCGCGGCAACATCCCGGCGCAGGAGTACGAGGACGAAGAATCTGAAACCTTCGAAATCGGCGCCAAGATGGACGTGTGGGACAACCGTGGTCGTTTCAATATCGCGGCATTCACCAGCCAGTATGACAATGTGCAGGTCAGCACCTTCGACGGCGTGGCCGGATTCGTGGTCGGCAACGCGGCCGAGTCGGAGGTGCAGGGCATCGAGATCGACGGCATGGTGGCTCTCACTGATGAGCTGACGCTCAACATGGCCTTCGCGTGGCTGGATGCGGAATACAAGTCCTTCCCCGATGCCGGGTGTACCAGCATCCAGACGGCGATCTTCGCAGCCGGCCCGGACGGCATCGCCGGCACGGGCGATGATCTCACTCCGGGGAACTGTACGCAGGATCTCTCTGGCCAGGCTCTCCAGTTCGCCGCTGAATACTCGGGCAACCTCGGTCTGACATACTCCCGTCAGTTGAACAACGATCTGGAGCTGAAGGCCGGTATCGACGTGATGTTCACCGACGATTACGACACCGCCGCCGATGGCGACAGCAACCTCGCGCAGGATGCTTTCACCAAGGTGAACGCACGCATCGGCCTGATGGATTACGACGGCCGCTGGAGCGTCGCACTGCTGGGCAAGAACCTTACCGACGAAACCACCACCACCTGGGGGAACGATATTCCACTGGGTAACTTCGGTTTTGCCGATTCGTACTTCCAGATCATCGATGCGCCGCGCAGTTACGAGCTGCAGGTAAAAGTCAGCTTCTAGCATTTGGCAATGCAGGCTTGTGCAGAGAAACCCGGCAGCGATCCTGTCGGGTTTTTTTGTGCGCGCTTGCCCGCCACAGGGGGAGGGTAGTCCGTTATGAAAATTCTTTTGCGACTGATCGGCTTGTTGCTGGTCCTTGCGGTCATCGGTCTGGGTGTATTGCTTGTGCCACCGCACCTGCAGGTGCGCTCGGTGGCTCAGGCGATTCCGGAAATGACGGCACTTTCTGCACTGCGCAGCGAGCGAGGCCCGGTTGCGCTGCATTACATCAACTCGTCCGAACAGTCGCTGTCGGCCGGTGTGCTGACCCACTCGGTGTTTATTTTTGAGTGGGCAGACGGACGCCTGCTGCTGGTCGATGCGGGTATGCGACAGCAGGAGGCCGAGGAGTTCGCGCAGTTGCTGTCGCGCGTCATGGGCGCCGGCGAACCGACGATTCACGGAAACATCGCCGAGCTGCTCGGTGACGCGACCGACCGGGTGGCCGGTGTGGCATTCACACACCTGCACATCGATCACACCGAGGGCGTGGTGGCGTTGTGTGAGGCGGTGGAGCGTCGCCCCGCGCTGTTGCAAACATCGGTGCAGGCGCAGGAGCACAATTTCAATACGACCGAGGGCGCGGCGCTGCTGGCCAGTACCTGCCTGGAGCCGGCCGCCATGCAGGCCGGTGCTGTCTGGCAAAGTGACGATTTTCCGGGACTGGGCCTGATTCCCGTGGGTGGTCACACACCGGGCTCCACGCTGTTTGCCGCCTGGATACAGGGTCAACTTTATGTACTGTCCGGCGATATCACGAACAGCAAGTCCGACATCCTCACCGACAGCGGCAAGGGTTGGGTGTACAGTAACCTGATGGTGCCGGAGGATACCGGGCAGACAAAAGCGTTGCGCCACTGGCTCAAGGCGCTTGACGAGCGCAGCGAGGTCACTGTCGTGGTCTCGCACGATCTCGGTGATATCGTCGCCAGTGGCCTGCCCGAATTCATCGCACAACCACCCATGTAAATGACGTAGTGAGCGAGATGGTTGATAAAACACAGATGCGCGTTGGAATTATCGGGGCGGGCCCCGCGGGCATAGCGGCAGGGCATGAACTGCTGGCCAAGGGCTTTACGCAATTCACGAGTTTTGACGCACTGGATGCGCCCGGCGGTACGTGGCGGCTCCACAGTTATCCCGGCCTGGCCTGTGACGTCTGGGCGCACTCCTACACGTTTTCCTACGCGCCGAATCCCGACTGGTCCGCCAGTTTTGTCGGTCAGGAAGAGATCCAGGCCTACCTTGCACGCTGCGCCACGCAGTTCGGGCTCGATCCCCACATGAAGCTCAACACGCGAATTACTGCAGCGCGTTTCATGCCCGAAAAATTCTGGCGGCTGGAAACCGAGGCGGGCGAACAGTTCGACGTCGATGTCGTGATCAATGCCATGGGCAACCAGCATACGCCGCTGTTCCCCGATGTGCCGGGCATGGATGAGTTCCAGGGCGAGAGCTTCCACGGTACGCGGTGGGATCACAACGTTGATCTGGCGGGCAAGCGCGTTGGCGTCATCGGCTCAGCGGCCAGTGCCGTGCAGATCGTACCGTCCATTGCCGACACTGTAGGACACATGACAGTGCTGCAGCGTTCGGCGAACTGGATCATGCCCCGGGGCAAGAAAGACTACAGCGACCGGCAGCGCAAGCTGTTCCGACGTTTCCCGTTTTTGCTCAAGCTGGTGAAGCGCTGGCAGGGACTGCTGATGGGGCAGGTCGGGGTAGCGGTGACGCACGGGCACAAGCGCATGGAACAGTTCGAAACAGTTGCCAAAAAATATATCGCGCGCAGTGTCGACGATCCGCAGCTGCAGGCGGCGCTCACACCCGACTCGCGCTACGGGTGCAAACGCGGCCTGGTGTCGGATGATTTCTATGCGGCGCTCACGCGCGATAACGTCGAGCTGATCCCCGCCGGTCTCAAGGCGGTGACGCCGACGGGTATCATCACCTCCGATGATCGTGAAATCGAACTGGACGTGATTATCTACTGCACCGGCTACAAGGTGCTCGATTACGATCGCTTTGATGTGGTGGGAGAGCACGGCGTCAAACTTGCCGATGCGCTGGCTGACGATCCGCAGGTCTACAAGGGCATTGCCGCAGCCGGGTTTCCCAATTATTTCTTTGCCGTGGGGCCCAACGGCCTGGTGTTGAACGTGTCGTACTTCATTACGGCCGAGCGCAACATCGAGACTATCGTCGGTCTGCTCGACGACCTGGTGCAGGCGGGCGGGAAAACGATGTCAGTGAAACCGCAGGTGGCGCAGGATTACCACGCGTGGATGGGTGAACAGTTCGAGCGCTTCTCCTGGGGGTCCTCCGACTGCAACAGCTATTACCGCAACGCCTCGGGCCACGCACCGTTCCTCTTTCCCGGTACATTCAAGGAATACGATGCACTACACGAACGCAGTGGGTTGCACGAGTATGACGTCGCATAAACCGCGAAACGCGTGGCGCGCGCCGCTGCGGTGCGTGTTGCTGCTGCTTGGCGTGTGGCTGGTCAGTGCGTGTTCGGGGCCGCTGCCGCCCGAGTTGCACGAGCGCACGCGGCAGATGCCCGACTGGTACGACGAGGCCAAGCTCGGGGTGTTTATTCACTGGGGTCCTGCATCTGTGCCGGCGTTTGCGGCGGGTGATCCGCTGCAGCCGGGCGACCTGGAGAGCCTGTTGTCGGCAAGTGCCCCGCAGCGCGACCTGCCGTACGCGGAGTGGTATCTCAACGCGATGAGCTATCCCGGCAGCGCAACGGCCCTGTATCACGCCGAGCACTACGACAACGCACCCTATACCGATTTCGGCCCGGTGTTCGAACGCAACGTCAACGCAGGATGGAATCCGGATGCCTGGGCCGGGCTGTTCGCGGACATTGGCGCGCGCTACGTGGTCCTGGTGACGAAGCATCACGACGGTTACACGCTGTGGCCGAGCGATGTTGAGCACCCCACGCACGGCCGCTGGGGTTCGTCCCGCGACATGGTCGGCGATCTGGCTGCGGCGGTACGCAAGCGGGGCATGCGCTTTGGTGTGTATTACTCCACCGGGCTGGACTGGTCCTTCCAGCTCGAAACCGATGACGACTGGGTGCGCGGGGTCATGTTGAGTGCACCGGCCGGCGACGATTATGCGCAGTACACCTATGCTCACATGGTCGAACTGATCGACCGCTACAAACCGGACCTGTTGTGGGCCGATATCGGCTATCCCTCCGGCGCGCGACTCGATGACCTGCTGGCCTACTATTTTTCCGTGGTGCCTGATGGCGTGGTGAACGATCGCTGGGCGGCGGTGGATGTGCTGGGGCAGATCGCGCGCGTGCCGGGTGCGACCTGGTTGATGAAGGCGCTCGCACGCTGGAGCCTGGAGAATGCACCGGACCCGCTGCAGGACGATCCGAAGCGTATCGGGTTCAAGACCGCCGAGTACGACAGCCTGCCCGGTATTGCGCAGTACAAGTGGGAAGCCACGCGCGGACTGGGTTCCTCGTTCGCTTTTGATCGACGTGAAACCAGTGAGGACATGTTGTCCCCCGCCGAGCTGGTCACGTTCGTTGCCGATACTGTCGCCAAGAACGGCAATGTGCTGATCAATGTCGGGCCTGACAGTTTTGGCGCCATACCGGATATCCAACAGACGCCGCTGCGCGCGCTCGGCCGCTGGCTGGCGGTGAATGGCGAGGCTATATATGGCACCGTTCCCTGGCAGCGCGGCGGCAACCTCACCGGCGATGCGCTGCGTTATACCCTGGGCGAACAGGCGCTGTACGCGATCGTGTCCGGTGGTGGTCGCACCACGCTGA
>CAYGOX010000109.1:0-10770 GCA_964351485.1 uncultured Halioglobus sp. | reverse complement strand
CCCATATCAACGAGCTGCCGGCCGACGACCAGGAAAAGTGCCAGCGCGCCGGCGGGGACTCGGCGATCCACTACCTGCAGAGCTACTGGCGTCTCGCGCCTGACGAGGCGCTGGTGCTGCACGCGGCGGATATTCCCCAGTGCGCCACATGGAACTTCCAGCTCTCCAACTACTGGATGGAATCGCTCGATTACTGCAACCACCGCATCAGTGTGAATCAGCATACCGCCCACTACAACAGCGACGGATCAGTTACCGTGGTGGTGGCGCATTCGGATCCCGGGCCTGAACATCCCAACTGGATTACGACCGAGGGCCACGCCCAGGGCGGCATGCTGTGGCGCTGGGTCGAGGCGGATCGTCACCCCCCGGTTGACGCGCGGGTCGTGAAATTCGCATCGCTCATCAACAATGCAGGCGGGGTGTAAACGTGTCGTCCGACCAAGCGATCCCGGAGGTCAACCTCGCGTGCCAGCCGCTGCTCGATGCAGCAGCGCAGGAAACCGGGCTGTCCGATTTCGGCTGTGAAACCTTCCGCCCCGCCTTTGAGTGCCTGGTACGCGCGCTGAACGAGGAAGCAGACCTGAACCCCACCGGCCGGTTCGTCCAGCACCAGCGCATCCTCAACAGTTTGAAGAATCGCCTGCGGATGCAGGCCTGGCTCGACTATCACCCCGAAATTCTCGAGGAGGAACTGCTGCCCCCGGTCGTGATCGTCGGCCTGACCCGAACGGGCACAACCATGCTGCACCGCATCCTGGCAGCGGACTCACGCTTTCACGCGCCACTGTGGTACGAGGTGCGCAACCCGGCGCCCTACCGCGAGTGGCGCGCCCACAAACCCGACCAGCGCGTGGCCGAGGCGGAGGCGGAGGTAGCAGCACTGTTGCAGGCCAACCCGGAAATTGCCTCGATTCACCCGATGGACCCGGTCGGCGCCGACGAGGAGATACTGCTGTTGGAGCACAGTTTCTACAGCTACGTGCCCAACTCCTTCGCCCACGTTCCCAGCTACGGCGAGTTCGTCGCCGCTGCGGACAACACACCGGCCTATGAATACCTGAAAAAACAGCTCCAGTTTTTGCAGTGGCAGAAAAAACTGCGCGGGGAACACGCCGAGCGCTGGTTGCTCAAGGCGCCCCATCACCTGCATTTCATGTCGACCCTGTTGAAGGTCTTCGACGGCATCCAGGTAGTTGCCACACACCGCGACCCGGTCGTGAGCATCCCCTCGACCGCGAGCTTCTACTACAACCTGTGGCTGACCGGCAGCGACAACGCCGACAAGCACGTGGTCGCGCAGGAGGTGCTGGACGTGTTTGCCTCGGGCACCGAGCACACGCTGACCACCCGCCAGTCCTGTGAAGACCAGTTCTGCGACATCTGGTTCCGCGATACTGTCGCAAGACCGGAGGACGTCACCCGGAAGATCTACGAGTTTATCGACCTGGAGCTGACCGACCAGGCCAGGGAGGCGATGGAGAAACACCGCGACGCCAATCGCCGCGAGGACCGGCCCGCCCACGCCTACACGCTCGAAGAATACGGCTACACCGAGGCAGCTATCCGCGATCGCTTCGCGGCCTACTGCCAGCGGTTTATCGACGAAGCGTAGCGGCTGGCGTCACGCCGCCTGCAGGCCAGCGGCAAGGGACATCGTCGCACTCCGGGTCTCGCGCCAGAGCCCGTGGCACAGATCGGGTACAGGCACCCGGCACCCGCCGACCAGCCAATCGGCGAGCGCCGCCGCAACATCCGGGAAGTGAATGCCGGGGCTGCCCACCGGTTGTTCCAGCCAGCGCCCCAGTGTCATCTGGTCGAGGTCCTGGGCGACCCGCGCGTAACCGAGCTGTTGCAGCGCCAGGGCATTGGACAGTTGTTCCATCTGCCCGGCCAGCGGACGCGTCAATACCGGCTTGTGCCACTGCAGGCACTCGCTGATCAGTTCAAACCCGCTGTTGCAGATCACCGCGCGGGCTCTCGCCAGATCCTGCTTGAACGTGTGGATACTGGCGCTCTTGCGAACGACATTGCCCATCACCCCGGCCGGCATTTTGCCGACGTACTGGACAAACCGCTGGCCGGGGAATGCGCGCAACAGGTCGGTGACCTGATCCTGGTCTTCGAATGGCAGGTAGACCAGCACATGCTCACCCCCTGCCTCCGACAGGGGTGGCAGGTCGAGAATGGGCGGCAACACGTTGTCGGCGTAGGGATGCCAGTGCAGCCCCAGTGGCGTCGACACGGGTGCGAAACGCTGCATGATCAGCTGTGTGGCAGGTGTCGCGCCGCACACCGGCGTGCCGGGCCCGAATGCATACTGGTGCCCGATACCCAGGCATTCACGGCCCGCGCGTCGCGCCGCCCAGGCCAGCACCGGCTCGTAGTCAGTGACCAGCAGATCGTAGCGCGACAGGTCCAGAGTACTGACGTCGGCGAAGAACTCGAACAGGTTGTTGTTAAGTACGGTTTTCGTGCGGGAGATTTTTCCCGCGACTGTAGCGAATGTCAGGCCACGGCGATGTTCAAATTCTCCGAAAGGCTCCATGTCGAACAGTCCGTCGCGGTCGCGACCCGAAAACAACCAGGTCACGTCGGCGTCTACCCGGGCAAACGCGTCGGCCATGGCCCTGGCGCGACTGATGTGACCCTGTCCCGTTGCCTGTACGCCGTACAATATGCGCATGTCACACTCCCAGCAGAATCGCTGCAAACACCGTTGTCAGAATTCCCATCGCAGCTCCGGCCACTGTATCGCCGGGGTAATGCACACCGAGCACGACCCGCGAAACCGCTACCAGTGCGCTCCAGAGGTAAAGGATCTGGAACACCGGCCCGTAAACAACGACAAGCGTGGTCACCAACAGGAAAGCGGCCGACGTATGCCCCGATGGAAAACTGAATTGGTCGCTGGCGACGATCAGGCTTTCGATATCCGGCATGGCGTCGGCCGGGCGCGGACGCTTCAGAGAGTTCTTGAGCCCCCAGTACAGAACGCGTTCGCACACCAGCGCCAACAGCAATAGCTGGGCAAAGAGCAGCGCATGGGGGAAAGCCGTGAAGAGCAGGAATGCCGGCAGCATCAGGTGTAGATAGCCATCGCCGGAGTGGGACAGCCCGCGGGCAATGCCGCGAACGGCGCGTCCGTTGGTACCGTCGAAGACCGCGGTAAACAGGAAATTGTCCAGTCGATGTAGCGAATTCATCAGTGCCATGTGCACACTTTCGCGCATCAACATGAATGTAGCGCTACACGCGCATGAAAGTTATATGACTGCGGAAACGGACCCGCTACCGTTCCCGCAGCCGATCGAGGAAGACCTAGTTCTCGATGACCTCGACCCCGTCAGCATCAATGCCGTCGAGAATCATGGACGACTCCACGGTGAGGGTGCCCTTACCCTTGTCATCCTGTACGACCTCCAGGCCGGTATCGTCGCTGTCATCGTTGTTTTCGGTTTTTACAAGGCTGACCAGGACATTGACCGAGCCATTGTCCTCCTCTTCAAAGACAAAGCCCTTGCCACCGTTGTCCGCCGCGATAGACCGGTGCACCACCGCTTCGATCCCGGAAAGACCCTCCTCGGAGAACTTGAATCCGTCATCAGTATTGTCAAACGCCACCGTATCAATGATCACCACCTCGATACTGCCGCGGTCGGCCTCATCGAAGTCGACACCCTCGTCGAGGTTACCGTTGACCTTGCTTGAGACAAGTCGGGCGCGCAATGCTCCATTGCCCTCCTCGTCGATATCGAAGCCATCGTCAGTATCGATGGCGTACTCGAAGGCCTCGACAAAACCCGAGTCGTAGAAATCCACCTCGTACTCGAAGCAACCATCATCCAGCGAGCCGGTTACCGGACCGGGGATATCGGCTTCGATAACCGCTTCTTCCTCGTCGAACTCCTCCTCATCGTCAAACTCGCCGAGAAAATCTTCCAGCTGGGGTTTCAGCACCGCCGGATCACAGTAGCTACCGTTGTTTTTGAACGTACTGTCGACAACAGTCGCGGTGACATTGCCGTCCTGACCCTCGTCAAGCTCGACACCATCGGCACCTACGCCCTCAAACACCGAACCACGGGCACTGAAGATGATGCTGCCCTTGTCTCTTTCATCGACACGTACGCCGTCGGCATCGAATTTGCCCAGGCCCACCGCGCTGACGGTGACGTTGGTCAATGACACCGAAATCGAGGCGTCTGAACCACCGCCATCACCTGTCGCGCCGCCGCCACACGCGTCGGCCAGGTCACAGTCGGACACGTGTATGCCGTGATTCGCCACGTTCGATACCGTCACATCCTGCAGGACCAGTTTGACCATACCGCGCTGGTCGTCCTGCACATCCACGAATATCCCCTTGCCCGCGGCGCTGCCGGCAGTGGACTGATTGTGGATATCGAAACCGCCGATACCTTCAAAGTTCAACCCGACAACTGTCAGGTTAGCCCCGTTCGCAATTTCAAGCAGTGTGAAGTCACCGCTGGCTTTCACTGTTTGGCCAGTGCCGAAAATCCGTATCTCCCGGTCACCGCTGTAAACCAGCGTGGAATCGATACCGATATCGCCAGCCGCAGTGACGACAACGTCCGTGGCGCCGCTCGCCAGCGCCTCCCGCAGGGAGCCTTCACCGAAATCGTTGGTATTGCTAACCGTCGCCGTCTTTGCCAGCGCGGTTGTCCCGAAGGTCAGAAGCGAAGCGCCGAGCAATGCAGCCGACAAGCGGTTGCGGGTAAAAAGAGGACGTAAAGTCATGGACGTATCTCCCGGATTGTTGTTGGCCAAGGTTGCGGACCATAGCAATCGCAGATGACAGAATGTTGACATGATGACTGTCCGACCAAACACCCCTGCCCCGGTGCTTGCAATTAACCTACTTCAGGCAGGAACCAGTTCGTCCAGTTGGCGATCGGCCCAGCGCAGGATCGCGGCGCGCTCACCCGCATCGCGCCGCGTCCAGTTGCGCACCACCAGGGCCATACGCGGGTTGCCTTGCAGACGATCGAGGTGTCGGTCGATAAAGTGCCAATACAGGCTATTGTACGGGCAGGCGCCCTCCCCCGTGACTTTTCTGGGGTCGTAGCGACACTGGTCGCAGTGATCGCCCTGGCGCTGGATGTACTTGCCCGATGCGGCATAAGGCTTGCTGGCCATGAGTCCGTCATCGGCGTGCAGCGCCATGCCCAGCGTGTTGGGCAACTCCACCCACTCGTAGGCATCCACATATACCCCGAGATACCAGTCGCATACCTGCGCCACGTCCAGCCCGCTTAACAGCGCGAAATTGCCGATGACCATCAGGCGTTGTATGTGGTGGGCATAACCGAGCTCCAGCGACTGTTCGAGCGCACGGCGCAGGCATTGCAGGTCCGTGCCGGCATCCCAGAAAAACGGCGGTAACGGGCGCGTCGCGCGATAGGTATTGAGCGCTGCGTAGCCAGGCATGTTCAGCCAGTAGATGCCCCGCACATATTCGCGCCAGCCGAGCACCTGGCGAATAAAGCCCTCGGCCGCGGCCAGCGGGACCCTGCCCTCACGCCAGGCCCGCTCTACCTGCTGACAGACGGCCAGCGGATCGAGAAGGCCGGCGTTGAGATACATCGACACCAGGCTGTGGAACAGCCAGGGCGAGTCTTCGGCCAGCGCATCCTGGTACGTGCCAAAATCACCAAGCGCATTGTCGACGAACCAGTCGAACTGGTTCTGCGCCTGCCGTGCGGTGACGCCCAGGTAAAACCTGTCCAGGTCTCCCGGATTGTGCGGAAACTCCCGCTTGACCAGGTCGATCACACGCGCGGTTTCGTCGTCTATCCACGCCTGCGGTCGGGTGGGCACATCGACCTGCTTGCGCCAGCCCGTACGATTCTCAGCGTCGTAATTCCAGTGGCCACCGGCCGGCGTGCCGTCCAGCTCAAGCAACAGGCCATACCGCTTGCGCATGTCGCGGTAGAAATACTCCATGCGCAGCTGTTTGCGGCCCGCCGCCCAGTCGCAAAACGTTTTCGAATCACAGAGAAACCGGTCGTCCTCCAGCGCCTCGACGGGAATACCCGGCTCCCAGCCTTCGATCGCGCTGAGCAGCCGGTATTCACCCGGTTTGCAATAACGCAAACCGGCAAACTGTCCGCCTTCCACGACGCGCAGCACTGCATCTTCCAACCGCTCGATACCCTGCGCGTAATCGAAATAATGGACTTTGAAGCCGCGCCTCTCGAGCACTTTGCGAAAATGCCGCATTGCACTGAAGAGGAAGGCGATCTTGTGGCGGTTGTGGCGCGTGTAGGTGGCCTCCTCGCGCACCTCGGCCATCACGACCTGGTCGATACCCGGTCGCGCGTCCCTCAGGGCGGCACGATCAAGGGTGAGCTGGTCGGCCAGCACCAGGATGAGTTTTGGATCGTCGTCGGGCATACTCGGCACATTCGGTGTTGTTGACAGGTATACGCACCATCGGTCGATCGGGTTTGCCCGGGCAGGCCGCTTTCTCCTCTACCGCAACGAGGCACACAATAATGACGATCGAAGCGCTGCGCACCCCCGAGGAACGTTTTTCCCTGCTGCCGGGGTTCCCCTATACACCCCACTATGTCGATACCCTGCCGGGCTACGAGTCCCTGCGCATGGCCTACATCGACGAGGGCGACAAGGGTGCCGACCAGGTATTCCTCTGCCTTCACGGCGAACCCTCCTGGAGCTACCTCTACCGCAAGATGATCCCGGTGTTTCTCGAGGCCGGCCACCGCGTTGTGGCGCCCGACCTGTTCGGTTTCGGCCGCTCCGACAAACCCGTGGCAGAAGAGGTCTACACCTTCGACTTCCACCGCGACAGCCTCCTGCGCCTGGTTGAGCATCTGGACCTGCAAAACATCACCCTGGTCTGCCAGGACTGGGGCGGCATACTGGGCCTGACACTGGCGCCGGACATGCCGGCCCGCTTCAAACGCCTGTTGGTGATGAATACCGGCATCCCCATTGGCGAGCCGATTTCAGAAGGTTTCGTACGATGGAAGGCCTTCGCAGCCAATGCCCCTGACATTCCGGTCGCCGGTATGCTCGCCTCCGATGCGCCCGGCGCCGTCAACCTGATGGACGCCCTGGCCTATGATGCGCCCTTCCCGGACATTCGCTACAAGGCCGGTGTCCGGCGCTTTCCGCAGCTGGTCCCGGTGGAGCCAGGCATGGCGGGCATAGAGCACGGTGTGCGGGCACGCAAGTTCTGGTCCGAGGACTGGACCGGCCAGAGCTTCATGGCCATCGGCATGCGCGACGGCGTGCTCGGCGAGGGGCCGATGGAGAGCCTGCGGGCCATCATCCGCAACTGCCCGGAACCGATGAAGGTGGCCGAGGCAGGACACTTCGTACAGGAGTACGGCAAGGAAATCGCCGAACGCGCGCTGGCGCACTTCGCCGCGGCGGGTTGAACCGTCGCGCCGGTCAATCCGCTTCGAGCAATCGCACGGTGTCCGCAACGCCGTCGGCGGGTTGCGAATCGATCACCAGCACCAGGCTGCCCGACTCGACACGTTCGTAGAATGCCCGGGCAGTCAGCGATTCCCCCTCCGGACCGACAAACGCCGCAGACGATGTGTCGACCGTGACACCGCCAAGCGTCAGCGACACACCCGCATCGATGGCCTCTACCCGCGCGCGCAGCGCATTGTCGGGCCTCGCACTGCGCGTGACACGCAGTGCATGCAGCGACTGTCCACGCGCCACGGCCTCCACCACCAGATAGTCACCAACAGCCAGCGCCGCCAGTGACAGACGATCGGTACGCGCGGTGGCGTCGTCGATAGCGGTAATCGCACTGCTAGCGATCGATACGGCCGCCCCGAGTATATCCAGCACAATCGTCGTGCCGTCGCTCTCAACGCTCACCAGCGGCGCGGCAACCAGCACCTCACCCTGCCGGGCCTGCAGGGTCTCGGCGCGCAGCGTCATACCGTCCCAGCGACCCGACACCTGTACCAGCAGACCGTTTGCCAGCGTGTCGACACCGGCTTCGCTCAACGCCTGTGAGGCATCGACAGGCACGCCGTCCACCTGGAAATCCTCCGGACTCCGGTAACGGGTGATCACGCCCTGCACGACCAGTTGCGCATCGACCGCGAGTCCGGCGCGCAGATCCGGCGCGGGCCCGACACGGCTGGCAGTAATCACACTGTCGCTCAGGGTGCCGACGACCACCACGCGCAATCCCTCCTGCACACTCGCTCCGGGCAGCGCCGACAGGTCAGCGCCGGCGACATCCACCGTCAACGCATCGAGTTCGAAGGTGGTGTCGCCCAGCGCTCCCACCACACCCGAACGCTCGACCTCACTGCGGGCCGGGACAAACTCCTCGAGCCGTTCGACCCGGGTGGCCAGCAGCTGGCCGCTCGCTTCGCGGTAACCCGAGACCTCGACCAGGTCGCCCACCGCCAGCGCAGCGAAGGTCGTGCCCTCGAACACCGTTGCATCGCGGGCGACCAACACGCGCTCACCCAGCACGACGAGGATGCGCCGGCCCTCGCTGTCCGCTACCGCCAAACTCTCCACAGGGCCGCGGATCGCCCCGTCAAAGGTCACGCGCTCGGCACTGCCCGTCAGGCCGTCGGCATTGAGGGTGCCCTGCACTGTCACGATCATGCCCAGGCCCAGCGCATCCTCACTGGCAGGAATGCCATTGACGACGATGTCCGCATCGTCGGTGTCAAACTCGACGCCGTTAACAAAAATGCTGCCAAAACCGGTGACTTCACCGGAGGACGTCACGCCCGTACCACCGATACCGCCACCCCCGGGCGGGGATGCCAGCGAGGCGAGGCCGCCGCCCCCGCCGCCACAGCCGGCGACAAGCGCACTCAGCAGGAAAACCAGGACCATGGCGACAATACGATTCATCTAGTTGCGCTCCGGTTTCGTCTGTTCGAAGTAATAGATACCCACCGCCACGTAGGCCGCATCCGGGGAGTCGAGTGTGTCGTCTTCAACCTGGTGCTCGCTGAGCCACGTGTGATAGGCCTCGAGCAAAGCCTGCGACCGGTCGTTCGACAAATCGCGAAACTGTTCCAGCGCATCGCGCCGCACAGACACGTTGGAGACCTTGCGCTGGAAAAAACGCTCGCCGGGCGGCACGACAAGATTGTGGCCGATCGTATCGATCAACTCCGCCACGTCGCTGCCCAGGATATGGAGCTTGTCGATAGGTGTATCGGCGGGAATGTAGGCGCGCTCGCGCAGCACCACCTGCGAATCCACCACGGCAACAGTGCCGGCCGCCTGCAGCACCGACAGCATCGCCGCCGGTGGAATATCGCCACTGTACTGTTTCGCCAGCGCTGAAAAACTGCCCGCTTCACCTTCCAGGGGCAATTCCCGGGGTTCACCATTGGCATCACAGTAAGTTGCGTCGCTGGTCCAGCCGCTGACCACGCGGATCGCACGGCTGTAGCGCTGAGTGGCCGCGTCGACGTCGGATTCGTCGTATTCGTGCAGTCGCCGGGTCTCCTTGCGGGTCAGGCCCGTCAGGGCCGACACGCCGGAGATCGACACCCGCTTGCCCGCGCGCTCAAGGTGCTCAAAGCCCTCTTCCACGTAGGCCTTGCGCGCCAACTCAGCGAAACTGCCGTATGCCATTCCGTGTCTCAAAAGAACACGGACCAGGGGCCGCAGCAGTCGTAAAACGGCTGCGGCGAGTGCTTGATGAACCTGCTCTGTCATAACTGGGTAAATAATCCCAAACGACAAAAAGTGTCAAGCAACCGTGCACCCCTGGCCCGGTCCCACTCCCAAATCGCCTAGAAAGTCAGCGCGCAGCCCAGCGGACCCACCACCACGCTGCTGCCCTGGCGGACCACGATCCGGCTCAGGTCCACGTCGGTGCGCGACGGGTCGACGTCCGGCTGGTAACGCAGCGAGATGCGCCCCGCCAGCTCGCCGTTGTCCAGCTGCGTCATGGTCACCATGCCCACCGGGACGCCGGCCAGGTAGACATCCAGGACATCGCCGGATTCGAGCAGTCCCCGCGACTGCGCCTCCACAACAGCCCCGAAGGCGATGCCGCGGTTGCGATAGCGCGCATAGTGCGAGCGCAGGCTGATTTCGGTCATGCCCGTGGAGCCGCAGCGCACGCGAATGCCGTCGGAATCGTGATCCCGATCCCGGTCAATCGGCCGTACATCAATCGCGCGGTCGCCCCGCGTGATGTCCTGAGCCGAAACCGCCGGGACAGCGCCCATCAGGCCGGCCAGTGCGGCCGCTACCAGTGTTTTTGAATAGTTCATGGTTCGTCACCTCTCGTTGTTCAGTCGTCGTTGATCGACACCCGCCCGGGGTCGACACTTTCAAACTAGCATAACTGGGAATTTTTTCCCAAGTGATTTTGTGATTTTTTTCCCAATTACGCGAACAGGCAAAAAAAAGCCGGCGCATGGCCGGCTTCGGGGTGAGGTGAGGAGCGTCGCTAGCTGGCTTTCGCCCGCCGCTCCTTGACCTGCTCGATCACGCTGTCGGCCACTGTCTGGGGGCACGGCAGGTAGTGCGAGAACTCCATGGAGAACTGGCCGCGACCGGAGGTCATGGTGCGCAGGTGCCCGATGTAGCCGAACATCTCTGACAGTGGTACCTCGGCCTTGATGCGCACGCCGGTGGGGCCGGCATCCTGGTCCTTGATCATGCCGCGACGGCGGTTCAGGTCGCCGATCACGTCACCCACGTGTTCATCCGGGGTGAAGACATCGACTTTCATGATCGGCTCGATCAGCTGCGGTCCAGCCTTGGGCA
>CAYGOX010000108.1:0-10807 GCA_964351485.1 uncultured Halioglobus sp. | reverse complement strand
GTACCTGATGAGCGTGTGCAATGCGCCGCAGCCGGTCAACCTGGCGATGATCATCGCCGCGCTGGAGCGCAAGGGGATCGACCCCGCGTCGTTCGTTCTGCACATCGTCAACGGAATTTTGATCGAGTACACCTGCGTTGGCCGCTATATCTACCCGCCGGAACACGGCCTGCGGCTGGCGACGGACTGTATCGAATACATTATCCGGCACTACCCGCACTGGGCGCCGATCTCCATCATCGCCGCACAGTTGCAACCGGCCAGGGCCAACCCGGTGCAGGAAATCGCCTTCAGCCTGGCGATCGCCTGTGCGTACATCGACGCGACGCTGGAGCGCGGCCTGGACATTGACACCGTGGCCCCGTATTTCCATTTCGTGGTCAACGTCGACATGGATTTTTTCGAGGGCATCTGCAAGCTGCGCGCATTCCGCAAGTGCTGGGCGCGGCTGATGAAGGAACGTTACGGCGCGACCCGGCCCGAGGCGCTGAAGATTCGCATGATGACCTCGCCGACCACCACCGCGCTGACCCTGCAGCAGCCGCTGAACAACATCGGCCGGCTCGCCATCATGGCGACGGCCTGCGCCCTGGGTGGTGCCGGCGAGGCCATGACGACGCCGCTGCACGACGAGGCGCACGCACTGCCGGCCGAAGAAGCCATTCGCGTCGGCGCGGCGATGCAACACATCGTCGCGCACGAAACAGGCGTAGCGGAAACGATCGATCCGCTGGCCGGCTCCTACTACGTCGAAACGCTGACCAAACAGATCGAGCAGGCCGCCTTCGAGGAGATGGACAAGATCTTTGAAATGGGCGGTGCGCTCAAGGCGATTGAATCGGGCTACTTCCAGCGCGCGCTGGGCAAAGAGCAGTACGAACGCAATCGCGATATCGAGGAGGGGCGGCGCAAGTGGGTGGGGGTTAACCACCTCGCGCTCGACGAGGAACAGCGCCAGATCGATATTTTCCGGCTCGACGACGATGTCGAGGCGCAGCAGGTGGCCAAGGTGCGCGCCCTGCGCGAGCGTCGCGACCAGGCCGCGGTCGATGCCGCCCTGGCCCGCGTGCGGGACGCGGCCCAGGCCGGCGAGAACATGGTGCCGCCCTGTCTTGAGGCGGTGAAGGTCTACGCGACGCACGGCGAAATCTGCAACGCCATGCGCGATGTCTTTGGCGAGTACAGCGCCAACAGCCAGCTGGGAGGAATCTGACAGTGCAGCAACCGTCGTCAACAAATGCTCAACGCCGCCCGCTGCGTATTCTGCTGGCCAAGTTGGGCATGGACACCCATACGGTGGGCGTGACCGTGATTGCGCACGCGCTGCGCGAGGCCGGGATGGAGGTGATCTTTACCGGCTTGAAACAAACGCCGGAGATGGTCGCCGCGGCGGCGGTGCAGGAAGACGTTGACGTGGTGGGAGTGTCTACACTTTCGGCCGCGCACACCCGTCACCTGCCCGAGCTGGCGCGATTGCTCGACGCGGCCGGTGCCGGTGACAAGCTGTTGCTCGCCGGTGGCGTGATTCCGCAGGAGGACCAGCCGCTGCTGGCCGAGGCCGGCGTGGACAAGATGTTTACCATGGGTACCGACACGCGCGATATCGTTGCTTACCTGGAACAGTGGTGGGCGCAGCGCCAGGCGAACGCCGGGTAATGGAGACAGCGGACGCGCTGGCTGACGAGCTGCTGGCAGGCAATACCCTCGCCGGAGCGCGGGCGATCCGCTGGCTCGACGATGGCGACGCGCGCGGTGCGGCCGTTATCGCCCGCATCTACCGCAACACCGGTGGCGCGCAGGTCATCGGCCGAGTCGGTATCACCGGGCCGCCCGGCGCCGGCAAGTCGACCCTGGTCGATGCACTCGTCGCGCAGTTTCGCGCGGCTGACCGGCGGGTAGGGGTGGTGGCTATCGATCCGTCCAGTCCGTTCAGCGGCGGCGCGATCCTGGGTGATCGCGTGCGGATGTCGCGTCACGCGGCGGACCCGGGCGTGTTCATCCGCTCCCTGGGCACACGCGGGCAGGGCGGCGGCGTGTCGCGCTCGGCGCACGATGCCTGCCTGGTGCTCGATGCCATGGGGCACGATGTCATCCTCGTGGAAACCGTAGGGGTGGGTCAGGATGAAATCGACATCGTTGCGCTGGCGCACACCACGGTCGTGGTGGCGGTGCCGGGGATGGGTGACGAGGTCCAGGCGATCAAGGCGGGGCTGATGGAGGTGGGCGATGTCTTTGTCGTCAACAAGGCCGACCGCGACGGGGTGGAGTTGACCCGGCGCCAGCTCGAGATGATGCTGCATCTTCGGCTGCAGGCTGCCAGCGGCGCCGAGCCGCCGTGGACGCCCCCGGTGCTGCCCGTAATTGCCAGCCAATCCGAGGGGATCGAGGCGCTGGTCGAGGCCACGGATGCCCACGCCGCGCAGCTGCACGACAGCGGTGCGTTTACCGCGCGCGGCGGTGCGCGCGAGCGCGAACATGCGCTCCTGCTGGTGCGTGAGGCACTGCTTGCGCAGCTTAATGACAGCGCCGACCCGGCGATTCTTGCGGCCGTTGAACGCCGGGAGCTGGACCCCTATACAGCCGCCCGTCGTCTGCTGAGTTAGCGGCGCGTTTCGCGACGTTCGCGTTCTTGTCGCAAAACGGCGACTGCAAAACGCCTTGTTTTTACTCGAATTTTCCGTCGGTACCAACGGCCCTGTCGGCAAATGCTTACAGATTGCCCGGCTGGGGGCAGAAAATCGCGGGCGCAACTTCACAGTGACTCGAGAAAAATGTGCTAACTCGTTGCGGGGTAATGGCAATTGCATCGCTGGTGCGCAAATTGCTGAATCCCTTGTGTGACTGCGGCCCGGTCTGGACCTGAGGTTTGCGCCCCCCCGAGCTAAATTGCGTTTACCGAAGTCCGGCCGGGACGCAGTCCCATTCGCGCACCGCTTCCCCGGCGTGTGCCCGTCACATTTTCACCACGCCTCACTCTGCGGTTATAGTAAGCCCCGCGCTGATTGCACGCCCGCCACCGAGCGGCAACATGCGCGTCAAGTCAGGGAGACTGCTATGCCGAAACACGCGCTCGTCGTGGGTGGGACGGGCCCGACCGGCCCGTATATTGTCAACGGATTGCTCGATCGGGGTTACGAGGTCGCGATATTGCACCGCGGCAGTCACGAGGTGGACGAAATTCCACCGCAGGTGGAACACATTCATACCGATCCCTACGACCAGGCCTGCGTGGAGGCAGCGCTGCAGGGCCGCTCTTTTGATGTCTGCGTCGCAACCTATGGCCGGCTGCGCGCGATCGCCGCGGTCATGGCCGACCGCTGCGGCCATTTCCTCTCCGCCGGCGGTGGCCCGGCCTACCGCGGCTATATGAACCCGATGCTGCTGGGCGAGGGCGGCATGACGGTGCCGATCCGCGAAAACCATCCGCTGGTGCAGGACGAGTCCGAAGATTCCAAGGGGTATCGCATTGTGCGCACCGAGCGCGCGCTGTTCGATGCGATCCCGCGGGCCACGCACTTCCGCTATCCCTATGTCTATGGCCGTTACCAGTTGGTGCCGCGTGAGTGGCTGCTGGTCAGGCGGTTTCGCGATGGCCGGCGCCGGATCATCCTGCCCGATGGCGGCCTGACGCTGCACAGTTTTGGTTTCGCGCAGAATATTGCCCACGCCATGCTCCTGGCGGTGGACAAGCCAGCAGTGGCGCAGGGCAAGATTTACAACGTCGCCGATGCCACGGTGCTCAACCTGCGCCAGGTGACTGACATCATCGCGGCCCACATGGGTGTTGATGTCGAGGTGATCAACATGCCGTGGGACCTGGCGATCCCATCGCGACCGCTGGTGATGCAGCCGCACACGACCCATCGCGTCCAGGACGTCTCGGCGATCATGCACGACCTGGGCTATGTCGACGAGGTAGAGCCGGCGGACGCGCTGCGCGAAACCGTCGACTGGCTGCTCGCCCACCCGCCACAACCCGGTGGCACCGAGGAGATGGTCCTGGAAGACCCCTTTGACTACGCGGCGGAGGATCGCCTTATCGATGCCTGGCTGGCGCTGTGCGAGGCCATGCCTGCCTACGATGGTGCGGTGATGCCCGGGGTGGGCATGGCGTACAGCGGTCCGGGCGGCCGTGCGCGGTCGCAGACCGAGTTTACCGAGCAGGAGTGAGACGATGAGCGCACAGGGCGGCCCGCTGGCGGGCATCAGGATTCTCGATATCGGCAGTATGCTGGCGGCGCCGTGGTCCACGACCCTGCTGGCAGACCAGGGCGCCAGTGTTATCAAGATCGAGCCGCCGGGACTGGGAGACGTCCAGCGTTATCTCGGCGCCACGCGCAATGGATTCAGCGCCCTGCACCAGGGCGTTAACCGGGGCAAGCGTTCCCTGGCACTGGATCTGAAATCACCGGAGGGTCTGGCGGTGGTGGAGCGGCTGGTCGACGAGGCCGATGTCCTGGCCCACAATTTTCGGCCCGGTGTTGCCGAACGCCTGGGGCTGGACTACGCGCGGCTCTCGGCGCTGAACCCGCAGCTGATCTACCTCAGTGTGACCGGCTTTGGCAGTTCCGGACCGATGGCGGGACGGCCCGCGTACGACAACGTCATACAGGCTTTCGCCGGTGTCGCGATGAACCAGACCGCGAGTGAAGAAGATATTCCGCAGCAGTACTACCAGCTGTTCGGCGACAAGATGACGGCAATGTACGCGTGCCAGGCGATCACGGCCGCCTTGCTGGCTCGGGAGCGCGGAGGTTCCGGCCAGCATATTCAGCTTGCCATGGTCGACGCGGTCGCCAGTTTCCTCTGGCCGGATGTCGCCGGTCTCTCGGCTTTCCTTGAACCTGGCGCAACCGCGGGTATGGAAGTCGCGCGCGGTATCCCGCTGGTGCGTTTCAAGGATGGTTATGGTCAGGTGGCCCCGGTGAAGGACGAGCAGTTCCATGCGTACTGCGCGGCGTTCGATGTCGATTCCAGCGCCCCGGAACTGGCGACGGTGATGGACCGCAACGCAAACGTTGACGTGATGTACGACACTATCGCCGCGGTGCTGGAGAAAGCGGCGCAGACGCCGGTCGACGAGGCCATTGCGCTGCTGGAGGCGGCGGATGTGCCCTGTGCCCGGGCCTACTACCTGCACGAGCTGCCCGAGCACCCGCAGATGCAGGCAAATGGACTGTTCGTCGAGACCGATCACCCGGTGGCCGGAAGAATGGTGGAACCGAAATACCCGGCCAATTACAGCGCGACACCGCCGGCACCGGCCGCGCCCGCGGCGGGGTTGGGTCAGCACTCGCGCGAGATACTGGCCGAAATCGGCTACGATGAGACGCAGATCGAGGCATTGGCGGCGGCGGGGGTGATTGGGTGACACGCCGCTGAAGCTGCTACACTGCTAAAGGTGTAGTCGACATGCCGATGTCGACACCGCTCAATAAAGACAACAATAACGCTGACAGAGCAGGAGACAGCAGGCATGAACAGGCTCCCACGCAGTATTACCTGGCCCTTCCTGGCATTGATTGTATTGATGGCAGGGTGCGCGCGCGTCGCGATCGACGACCCGGATAACGGCGACTTCGTCAACGCGACCACCATGACCGTCACCGGTAACGTATTCAGCATCGATGAGGTGGATAACCCCATTGATGTCGAGGATCTCACGCTGGAAATCAACGGCGCCAATGTCGTGATAGCCCCTGACGGGAGCTACAGCACCAATATCGTGCTCGACCCCAATGCCGTCTTCAACCCGGTGGTTGCAGACCTGCGGGAGATATCCACCGGCTACGTGGACAGCGACCGCATTGTGGTGATCGTCGGCGACTCGATTGCCGACGGGGATTTTTCGCCTGAATCCATTGCACTGCAAATCAATGCCTCGGGTCTGGATGCGCTGCAGCCGGTTGTCTCAAGTCTTGTCGATCTGGATCTGCCATCGCTGCTCCCGGTGGGTTCGGTGGTCGCCGATAATCTCTGCGTCATCGACAGCTTCCTGGGATGCCTGGGTCGCGCCACGATTTCCATCGCTAATCCGGCGCCGTCCATTTCCAGCTTCGACGTGGATTTCAATCCGGAGACCAACCAGGTCCACACGGAAGTATCGCTGACAGACTTCGATCTCAACGTGTTTATTGACGGTGGTCCCGACGTTCTGGTCCCCAACTGTGATTTGAACCTGATGGCCAGTGCGGTGACGCTCGCCGGTGACTTCGCGCTGGAACCGGACGCGCTCACACCGTCGAAAGTGGATGTGGCGCAGAATGGCGGCATCTCGACAATGTTTGCGAACTTCGACCAGACCTTCACCAGCGGCGCCTGCGATGCCTTCCTGATAGGCGACATCATCCAGCTGATCCTGGGTGATCTCGAGCCATTGGTGCGCAGCAGCCTGGAAAACTTCCTCAACACGGTCGACGGCAACGGCAATACCGTCATCGCATCGGCAATCGAGAGCGCGCTGGCTGGCGTGGATATCTCCGGCCCGGTGGGCGAGGCGCTCAACGCCAATCTCGATGCGCCTTTTTTCCAGGTGGTAGAGTCGACGCAGGGCATCACGCTGGGCTCCGATGCGCGCTTCGTGGCCGATATCGGCACAGGGCCGGGACAGTGTGATCCGCCCGCGGCTGCGCCGGATCTGAGCGCGTCTTACCACGTCGCGCAGCCGTTCCCGAGTTTCGGCCCGACGTCACCGCAGGGCACGCCCTACGATATCGGTCTGGGGATTTCCAGTTCGGGCTTCAACCAGTTGCTGAAATCGCAAATCGAATGTGGGTTGCTGGTCGCCACGATTACCGAGATCGACCTGTTCAATACCGGGGTGCCACAGCCTCTCACCGCAGGACTGCTGTCGACCTTCGTGCCCCAGCTTGCCAACTTCAAGCCGAGCGAGCCCGCGCGTATTGAGCTGGCACCTACGATCGCGCCGCTGATTACCGGCGCTCCCGGCCCGTTGGGTGAGCTGGCCCTGCTCAAGGTTGCGCAACTCAATATGAAGGTGTTCGTGACGGTCACCTTGCCGGAGGACGCGGTCGATGTGGAGGTCGTCGAGGTCATGCTCGATGCGGACGTCGGCCTGGACCTGGGCTTTGACGCGGTGCAGGGCGCGTTGGTGTTCCAGCTCGCGGAACCCGATCCAAGCTTCGTAACGGCAAAATCAGTAGAGAACCCTATCGGTGCAGAACTCACTACACTCGATGCGCTGCTGCCCTTCGTGGTCAGCTCATTCCTGCCCTCGCTGGCCGGGGGGCTGGGTAGTTTCCCCGTGCCTTCATTCCTTGGGCTTGAACTAAACGTGCTGGAGGTGGCGCGTAACGGTGAGATGCTGACGCTCTACGCTGATCTCCAGTAGGCCCTTTTGCAAGAACCCGCAGCGACACCCCGTCGCTGCGGGTTTTTTATGTCCGGCGCGGCACCTGGCCCAGGCGGCGTCCGATCCTGCATCGTGGGGAGCTGAGCTGCCGCACTGGTCTACCTACAGCGCCGAGACGGACCGTGTGTTGAACATCGACGCCGATACCCGGATGGCGAGTGAGCCCCGGGCGCGCCAATGTGACTTCTGGCTGGGACTGGGTAATTAGCCAGGGTGGGTGACTAACTCAAAGCGCGAAGGGCGGCACCACTGCCTCGATGAGCGTCGGGCCGTGTCCGTTCATGGCGCCCGCCAACTGATCGTTGAATTCCTCGGCCGTGGTTGCGCGGCTGGCACGCACGCCCATGCCCCGGGCGATGTCGGTAAATATCATGGTCGGGCTGCCAATATCCAGCATTGTCGCGGCTTTCGGGCCGGGCTTGCCGCCCCGCGCGCCGGTACGCGCGAACTCCAGTTCGAGGATGTTGTACTTGGCGTTGTTGAAAATCACGACTGTAACGTCCAGGGCCTCGCGCGCCATCGTCCACAGCGCCTGTATCGTGTACATGGCGCTGCCGTCACCTTCCAGGCAGAGC
This sequence comes from uncultured Halioglobus sp., assembly GCA_964351485.1. Taxonomy (GTDB): domain Bacteria; phylum Pseudomonadota; class Gammaproteobacteria; order Pseudomonadales; family Halieaceae; genus Marimicrobium. Next base: position 2,860 of record CAYGOX010000108.1, on the reverse strand, counting down.
ACCTTGCGATCGGGACAGGCAATGGCCGCACCCACCGCGCAGGGCAGGCCGAACCCGATGGAGCCTCCGGTCAGCGCCAGCCAGTCGTGCGGCGCTGCGGTGCGTGTCACGTCGAAACAGGCAATCGTACTGGTCGCGCCCTCGTCGATCACGATGGCGTTGTCGGGCAGGTGCAGCGCGATGGCCTGGGCGGCTGTGAAGGCGTTGAGCTCACCCGTGGGGGCATCGGGCACCCGGTGCTCGCACAGGCGCGGTGACGCGTTCACGGCGAGTGCGCTGTGCAGACGCGACAGGCAGTCGTTGATGTCGTGCGTGGCTTCGGCCAGCGGCACGACTGCGCAGGACGGATCCTGCAGGATGCTGGCCACACCCGGGTACGCGAAAAATGAGACGGGTGGCTGGGCACCGAGCAGGATCAGCGTATCGACACCGGCGAGAAATTCGATGGCCTGCTCCGCCAGGTAGGGCAGCTTTTCCATTTCGCCGCTACCGGCACCCCGCGTCACGCGGGTGGGAAACGTCTCGATACATATCCGGGCGTTACACGCCTGTCCGATCTCGCTCAGCAGGCATCCCGCGGCGTGGTCGATCGACCCGCCGACCAGTATCATCGCCGAGCTTGCCGATTGCAGTGCGCGTGTGGCCGCCTCTATTGCGCTGTTCTCAACACGTGGACGGGGCGCAATCTTTGCGGCGCTGGCGACGCCGGTGCTGTTGTCACTCCAGGAAACGTCGGCCGGCAGCACCAGTGTCGCCACCTGGCTGTGTCCGGCGGCAGCGACTGCGGCGGCACCGTCCGTCGCAATGGTCTCGGGTGAGTCTGCCGTTTTGACCCAGTGCGACAGCGGCGCGGCGATGCCCTCAATGTCGGCGGTGAGAGGCGCATCATATTGCAGGTGATAGGTTGCGTGATCACCGACAATGTTTACTACGGGAACGTGGCCTTTTTTCGCATTGTGGATATTGGCGAGCGCGTTACCCAGGCCGGGGCCCAGGTGGAGCAGGGTGGCGGCGGGTTTGCCGGCCATACGCGCGTAACCGTCCGCGGCGCCGCTCACCACGCCCTCGAACAAACCCAGGACGCAGCGCATCCCCTCGACCTCGTCCAGCGCTGCGACAAAATGCATTTCCGACGTGCCGGGGTTGGTGAAACAGACCTCTACGCCACTGGCGACCAGTGTCTTGATCAGGCTCTCTGCGCCATTCATGGTAACTGTCCGTTGGTGGGGGAGAGCGTAAGAGTACCTAAGGACAACGCTTGTTAGAACACCTTTTCTGCCTTGGGTGGTCGGCAAAAAAAAGCCCGCGCAGGGCGCGGGCGAGAATCGATGGTGCTATGTACCGTAGTGCGGTATCAGAACTTGTAGGCAACGCCGATGTTGTAGACCCAGGGGTCGATGTCGACGTCGAACTCAACCACCGCTGCCGGTGCACCTCCAGCGGTGGCGGTCACTTTGGCCTCGGTGCTTATGTCGAGGTACCAGATGGCGACATTGAAGGCCCAGTGATCATTGATCGGGAAGTCGACACCGGCCTGTGCGGCGAGGCCCCAGGAGTCGTCCAGATCAAGATCTGCGCCGTCTACAGCGCCTTCGGTGAGGCTGCCCAGAAGGCCTACGAGTTCGCCGTCGGTGTCTTCGTCAAAAAACGTGGTGTAGTTCAATCCGACCCCGAGGTAGGGCTGCCAGCCTGTCTGTCCGGCGCGCGGATACCATTGCACGACAACGGTCGGTGGGAGGTGCTTGGTTGAACCGGCAGCCAGATTGGTGCCGGCAATTGCGCCTTTACCCTTGGCCTCGATGTCATGTTCGAACGGGGTGGCGGCGAGCACTTCAATCGCCAGATTGTCTGTGATCATGTAAGCGGGAATGATTCCCAGTTGAGTGTCGTCATCGACGTCTGCTTCAGCGACCAGTCCTGTCGGCAGGTTGATGTCGTCGCTGCTGGCCTCCGGGGCCACGGTGGTAATACCGGCACGCAGTATCCAGTCGCCTTGCTCGTAAGCCGACGCGCCGACGGCGCCGCTGGCCAGTGCCAGGCAAATCGCCATTCCCGATGTCTTCTTCATGTTGTTACTCCCTTGCTTGTCTGGCGACGGATGCATTTCTCCGTTCGCTCAGGTTCATCCTAGGGCATACAACGCGCGTCGATTTGATGCGGGTCAAGTCACCGGGCTATTCTGGAGCATGAAAGCGGTTCGAATGCCTTCAGGAGCGATGTTGCACCGTATTTCCATGCCGGGGTAGCAGTCAGGTGGGCGAGCCTCAGATTCAGAACGTCGCGGAATCGTGCAGGCTCGCGAAACTGTCCATTTCCGTACCTTCGGTCATTTCGATCACACCGTTGGTATCCGGTTCGAGGTCCAGGGCGCTCGCTGCGAGTTCCATCTCGTCTGTTGTCGCGGGCAGGCTGTCCCATTCGTTGGTGTAATTCGGGTCCTGAGGCGGGACGTCGACCGCTTCAGCCCAACCCTGCGTCGTTTCGGTGTTATCACCGGGCAAGTTCATCATCAGGTCGTCGGCGGTACCCGTTGCGGGTTCGACCAGCGCGTCCTCCATTGACAGTTCACCATCGGCAAACTGGATGAACTCGAAGTTTTTGATCGTGTCGGTGCCGTCACGGCCGTCAACAGAGTCAGTCACCGTATAGGTGGCATCCTCATTCTCCGTTATCGTGTAATCTGCGCGATTGCCCTGCAGCACCAGTGAATCGTTGCCGTGACCGCCATCGAGGGTGTCGTCACCCGCACCGCCGGTCAAGGTGTCGTCACCGCGGTTGCCCTCGATATAGTCGTCACCGCTCGTACCGATGATGGTGTCATCGCCCGCGCCGCCATCGATTTCCTCGAAGTTGCTCAGCG
>CAYGOX010000107.1:8774-10847 GCA_964351485.1 uncultured Halioglobus sp. | reverse complement strand
CATCGGTCAGGGCGGTGCAGGCTTCGGTGACGATGGTGTGCAGACGATCAATATCCAGCGGTGCGCGGGTGCCGTCGGCCTGGATCACGTTGATGCTGCCGGCAGCGGCCTGCGTCGCGGGTGAGAGGTTCTGCTTCTGTGCACGCTTGCGCGCCTGCTCCTCGCGGTAGATGACGTAATCGCGCGCAATCTTGTGTTCACCGGAGCGCATCAGGGACAGTTCGACCTGGTCCTGGATATCCTCGATATGGATGGTGCCGCCCGAGGGCATCCGGCGCTGGAATGTCGCCGTGACCTGCTCCGTCAGCTTCGCCACGGTTTCGTGGATGCGACTGGAGGCCGCTGCCGTGCCGCCCTCGACCGCCAGGAAAGCCTTGGTGATCGCCACACTGATCTTGCTCGCCTCGAAAGGCACGACTGTCCCGTTGCGCTTGATCACGCGCAGCTGGCCGGGCGCCGTGGCTGCAATACCGCTGGTGACGCTCGAGGTTTCCTGGGTCGGGGTGCTGGCGGCGGTGGGCGTGCCGCCGGTCGTGGTCTGTGTCTGCATGTCTTCTCCGGTCGTCTTTACAAGATATCGCTGCCGATATCGCTGATGCTGGCCTTTTACGGCCTTATTCTTGTGGTGCGGGTCAATGCCTGGCGCAGTATTGGGGGCGATCCCGGCGACGACCGTCATTTCGCAGTAGCAGGTGGTACCGTGTACCCGGTCTCGACGGACCGGTGTGGCTCACGATTGTGTCTGCCCCGGGCGGGTTGGTCGTCATTTGCACGTGTTTACCACGCGCACTGCGTAGTTTTACTTATCAGGTCGGCTAATTATTGACCACTTTACCCCGTTTTTGTTCCGTAATTTCCCTACATATTGGGGTAGGCGCCTCACTTCGATACAAGATAATGCGCCAATGGTCGCTTTGCAAGCCAATTAGGCTGGGTTTATTTTGTGGATAACGTGTTGACGGGAAAGTGGGTCTGCGGTCACTAACACTACAGGCCTTGCGTTTGGTTGACGGCCGTTGGACCGCCGCTGAAAGGGGGCTTTTTTGGAGCGAAACGGTATTTGTATTCGGCCAGTTATAGCCAAAAAGTATAATGCGCCGGCCGCCATCGGCAGCCGGCCTGGAAGCACCTAAAAGACGCCCATCAGGGCTTCCATCAGGGCTTTTTGGGCGTGCAGGCGGTTCTCGGCCTCGTCCCAGATGACTGAATCGGGCCGGTCCATCAGCTCGGCGCTGATTTCCTCGCCCCGGTGGGCCGGCAGGCAGTGCATGTAGAGCGCATCGCTGGCTGCGACCTCCAGCAGCCGGTCATTGACCTGGTAGGGCTTGAACCGGGCCGCCCGGGCTTCCTGCTCATCTTCCTGGCCCATTGAGGCCCACACGTCGGTCACCAGCAGGTGGGCATCGCGGGCCGCCTCCAGCGGCTCGTGCACGACCCGCACCCGGTCGGCGTTTTGCGCCAGCAGTGCCTGGTCGGGTTCGAACCCGGCCGGGCAGGCGATGCGCAGCTCGAAGTCGAACTGCCGCGCCGCGTTGATATAGGACTGGCACATATTGTTGCCGTCGCCGACCCAGCACACGGTTTTGCCCGCGATGCTGCCGCGGTGTTCCTGCCAGGTCTGCATGTCGGCGAGCAACTGGCAGGGGTGATAGCCGTCAGTCAGTGCATTGATCACCGGTACCGAGGAATAACGGGCGAACCGCTCGACAGTTTCGTGTGCGAAGGTACGGATCATGATGATATCGACCATCGATGAGATGACGCGGGCGCTATCTTCTACCGGTTCTCCGCGGCCCAGTTGTGTGCTGGCCGGGGAGAGGAACATGGCGTGCCCGCCCAGCTGCGCCATGCCGGCTTCGAAAGAGACGCGCGTCCGGGTCGAGGATTTCTCGAAAATCATGCCCAGGACCTTGCCGGCCAGGGTGGGCGTTTGCTTGCCCGCGCGGCGCAGCGCTTTGAGTTCCGCCGCGCGATCCAGGATGCCCTGCAATTGGGCCGGGCTGAAATCCAATAGCGTCAAAAAATGCCGGTTGTTCGACATGGTCCTGTCCTGTTGGGTGGAATCGGGCTAGC
>CAYGOX010000107.1:0-8764 GCA_964351485.1 uncultured Halioglobus sp. | reverse complement strand
CAGGGCGGCGACGCCCTGCGCCAGTTCCGTCGCCTGGTCTGCATTGATAATCAGCGGCGGCAGCAGGCGCACGGTGTTGCCCGCGGTGACGTTGATCAGCAGGCCCTCCTCGAGCGCCCGCGCGACCAGCTCGCCACAGTCCCGCTGCAGTTCGATGCCCAGCATCAGGCCGCGGCCACGGATTTCCCGGATGTGCCGGGCGGCCGAGTCGTTGCGCAGGGTATCGATGATGAGTTGGCCCATGGCCTGGGCGTTCGCCTTGAGACCTTCGTGTTCGATGGTATTCACTACCGCCAGCGCTGCTGCGCAGGCCAGGGGGTTGCCGCCGTACGTCGAGCCGTGCTGGCCGGCGCCGAGCACCGCATCGCCGCGGCTCAGGCAGGCGCCGATGGGAACACCGTTGCCCAACCCCTTGGCGGTGGTGACCACGTCGGGAATCACGTCCATGCCCTGGTACGCGAAATAGGTGCCGGTGCGGCCGTTCCCTGTCTGGACCTCGTCGAGCATCAGGAGCCAGCCCTCGTCGTCGCAGATGCGCCGCGCTGCCTGCAGGTACTGGGCATCCAGCGGCCGCACGTCGCCCTGGATGGGCTCGGCCAGGATAGCGACGACCTCGGTGTTGTTGGCCGCGATCTGTTCCAGTGCCTCGATGTCGTTGCGCGGAGCCCGGATGAAACCGCTGACCAGCGGTTCGAAGCCCGCCTGAATTTTCCGGTTGCCGGTTGCGCTCAGGGTTGCCAGTGTGCGCCCGTGAAATGCGCCCTCGAGGACTACGATAGCCGGTTTTTTCACGCCCTTGTGGTGACCGTACAGGCGAGCAAGCTTGATGGCGGCCTCGTTGGCCTCGGCGCCGGAGTTGCCGAAGAAACAGTGTTCCATGCCCGAAGCGCGGGCCAGGGCATCGGCCAGCTCTTCCTGGGTGGCGATGTGGTACAGGTTGGACGTGTGGACGAGTTTTTGCGCCTGCGCGGTAATCGCCGCGGTCACTGCCGGGTGGGCGTGTCCGAGCGCGTTGACGCCGATCCCGGCGATTCCGTCGAGATAGCGCCGGCCCTCGGTATCGAACAGGTAGACACCCTCGCCGTGACTGAAGGTCACGGGTAACCGACCGTATGTAGGCATCAGTGCGGACATGATTCGCTGCCCCCCAAAAACGCAAAAAGGCAGCGGGAGCTGCCTGGAAAACAGCGAACTATAGCCACAACTTTGCCGGTTGGCAAATTACCGGCGGGGCCATCGTCACGTGGGCAATAAATGTAGTAAAATGGTCGGGTATTGCAGGAACAGGCCCGGCGCCGGGCCGATACGACAGGACACAAGATGGACATTATCGAAACAATCAAAGACCAGATCGCCAGCAACAATATTCTTCTTTATATGAAGGGGTCGCCCAATGCGCCGCAGTGCGGTTTTTCCGCGCGCACGGTCGAGGCGCTGATGGCCTGCGGCGAGCGGTTTGCCTACGTGGATATTCTCGCCAACCCCGAGATCCGCGCCAACCTTCCCGGTTACGCGCAGTGGCCGACGTTTCCCCAGCTCTGGGTCGACGGTGAGCTGATCGGCGGCTGCGATATCGTTACCGAGATGTATGAGAGCGGTGAACTGCAGACCCTGATCAAGGAATCAGCTGGCAAGGCCGCCGAGGCGAGCTGACAGCAACCCTGCCGGCAGGTATCCAAAAACGGGCCCCGGGCCCGTTTTTTTGTGGCGTCGGCAGTAGTCAGTCAGCGCCCAGGAGTTGCCGCAGTCGGTACTCCACCAGCGGCAGGCGATCGTTGCCGAAGTACATATCGTCGCCGTTGATAAAAATGGAGGGTGATCCGAAGCCGCCGCGCTCGATCAGCTCGTCCGTCGTGCTGCGCAGCAGGTCCTTGTAGCGGGGCAGGGCGATGGTCTGCAGGAAGGCGTCGCCGTCCAGTCCGACCCGCTCGCAGATGCCGCGAAGTACGGCATCGTCCGAGATGTCCGGCGTGTCGCTGCACCAGTAGGTGGCGAAGACAGCTTCCGAGTAGGGTTCCAGCAGATCCTGCTCCAGGGCGACGAAGGCGCCGCGCATCGCTTTCACGCTGCTGATGGGATGGCCGTCCGGCCACTGCAGGGGCAGGTTGCACAGCGCCGCCCAATCCTGCAGGTCCTTCATGAAGTGCTTGAGCTGGCGCGGGTTAGCGCCGGTGAACAGGGCCTCGCGATGCGCGTAGACCTGCTGGTTGACGGCGTTGAATACGCCCCCGACCAGGATCGGGCGCCACGTAATGGGCACGCCCAGGTCGGCCAGCAGCGGCCTTATCCGGGTAAATGCGAAGTAGGTCCAGGGGCTGGAGCAGTCGTAAAAAAATTCTACCGTGGGGGTCTGTTTCATTGGTGGCAACCCGGTGAAATGTGCCCGGAGCTTAGCACACAGGGCGTGGCCATCAGTTATAATGAAAGCAGTAAACACATCGCAGGATATAGACGCAGGATAGAACGGAATGGATGTAGCGCATTACATGGTCGGAGTCGGTACCGCGGCGCGTGCGGCGTCACGCGTGGTCGCGGCGTCTTCCACTGCCCAGCGCAACGCGGCGCTGCTCGCCATTCGCGATGCGCTCGATAGCGCGCGCGACACTCTGACCGCGGCCAACCAGCAGGACCTGGCCAAGGGCCGGGACAACAATCTCGACGCTCCGCTGCTGGACCGCCTTGAGCTGACACCGGCCCGCATCGACACGATGCTTGAGGGTCTGTCGCAAGTGGCAGCGCTGCCCGACCCGGTTGGCAGCATCTCGCGCATGAACCGCATGCCCAGTGGTATCGAGGTCGGCAGGATGCGTGTGCCGCTGGGTGTCATCGGCATCATTTACGAATCGCGCCCCAACGTTACCGTTGAGGCTGCCAGCCTGTGTCTGAAATCGGGCAATGCCGCTATCCTGCGCGGTGGCTCCGAGTCGCTGGCGTCCAACTGCGCAATCGCTGCCTGTATTGCCGAAGGTCTCGCGGCGGCGGGTCTGCCTGAAACGGCAGTGCAGGTGATCGAGACGGCGGATCGCGCGGCGGTCGGCCAGATGATCACCCTGCCTGAATACGTGGACGTGATCGTGCCGCGCGGTGGTAAAAGCCTGATCGAGCGGATCAGCGCCGAGGCGCGTGTGCCGGTGATCAAGCACCTGGACGGCGTTTGTCACGTCTACCTGGACAGCGATGCCGAGGCCGAGATGGCGATTGCTGTGGCAGTCAATGCCAAGACGCAGCGCTACGGTACCTGCAACACGATGGAGACACTGCTGGTGGCCGCTGATCGTGCTGCCGAGCTTTTGCCGCCGCTGGCCGCTGCCTACGCGGAGGCGGGTGTGGAACTGCGCGCCTGCGAGCGTGCGCGCGAAATACTGACGGACGCCGTGGCTGCCACGGAGGACGACTGGTACGAGGAGTACCTGGCACCTGTCCTGGCAGTGCGGGTCGTGGCGGGACTCGACGAGGCAATTGACCATATCAACACGTACAGCTCGCAGCACACCGACAGCATCATTACCAACAACCATGCGAATGCGATGCGCTTCCTGCGCGAGGTGGACTCGAGCTCGGTAATGATCAATGCGTCGACGCGCTTTGCCGACGGGTTCGAATATGGCCTGGGCGCCGAGATCGGGATTTCCACCGATAAGCTCCATGCGCGCGGCCCGGTCGGCCTGGAAGGCCTGACGTCGGAGAAGTTTGTGGTGTTCGGCGAGGGGCAGATTCGCACTTGAGCGAATCCACCGACTCGCAAGCGCCCGTGGGCGTGTTTGGCGGCACGTTCAACCCGGTTCACTTCGGTCACCTGCGTTCGGCGGTGGAGCTGCTGGAGCGTCTGCAGCTGGAGCGTCTGCACCTCATGCCCAGCGCGGTGCCGCCACTGCGTTCGGCGCCTGATTGCAGTGCCGAGGATCGTGCCCGGATGGTTGCCCTGGCAGTGGAGGGCGAGCCGCAGCTGGTCTGCGACGACCGGGAGCTGAAACGCACCGGCAAGTCCTACACGATCGACAGCCTGGTGGAGTTGCGTCGGGAGTTGGGTGAGGCCCGCAGTCTCTGCATGGTGATGGGTTGCGATGCCCTGCTGGGCCTTGATCGTTGGCACCGCTGGGAGGAATTACTCGATTGGGCGCATATCGTGGTGATCTCCCGTCCCGGCTGGGCGTTGCCCAGTACCGGTGTCGTGGTGGACTGGCTCAACGCGCATCGCGCGGACAGCGCTGCTCCGCTGCGGCAGCGGCCAGCGGGGTGTGTCCTGCTCGAGGAATTGCGCCCGCTGGCAATCTCCGCCACCGAAGTGCGCGAGTTGCTGGCCGCGGGCAGGAGCGCGCGTTATCTCCTGCCGCAGTCGGTGCTGGAGTATATCGACGCGCATCAACTCTATCGCCGGCAGCAGGCGTGAACGCCACCGGCAGACAACGGGTATTCGATGGAATCTGAAGAACTGACAAATCTCATTGTTGAGGCGCTGGACGACCTCAAGGCGGTCAACACCGTCGTGCTGAACGTCGCCGGTCTTACCGACATGATGGACACGCTGGTCATCACGAGCGGCACATCCAACCGACACGTCAAGGCGCTGGCGGATAATGCTGCGACCGAGGCGAAAAAACAGGGCGCCGCGCCCCTGGGCACTGAGGGTGAGGATGCCGGCGAATGGGTGCTGGTCGATTTTGGTGACGTGGTACTGCACGTCATGTTGCCCGCGACCCGGGATTTCTACGATCTCGAGCGACTCTGGGCCGAACCGGTCGCGCCAACCGCACCACCCGCCTGATGCGCGTTACCGTCCTGGCGGTCGGCACCAGGATGCCCGGCTGGGTAGTCGAAGGGGTCGATGAGTACAGCCGGCGCCTGCCGCGGGAGTGGCAGTTTCAGTGGGTCGAGGTGGCGCTCGCCCGCCGGGGCAAGGACGCCGACGCCGGCCGGCTGCGCGAGGCCGAGGGCGAGAAACTGCTGCGCGCGATCCCCGATGGCGACACCGTGATTGCGCTGGATGTCAAAGGCAAGCGTCTGGCGACGGAGGATCTCGCCCGGGCGCTGGACCAGTGGCAGATGTCGGGCAACAACTACACCCTGGTGATCGGCGGGCCGGATGGACTGTCTCCGGCGGTACTGTCGCGGGCCGATCAGCGTTGGTCGCTCAGCGACATGACCCTGCCGCATCCGCTGGTGCGCATTATTCTTGCCGAACAGCTCTATCGCGCTTGGACAATCACGGTAAACCACCCGTATCATCGCACCTAGCCGTGTCGGTCTGCCCGACGTCGCCCCGGGGCCCAGCTACCAGATTCCATGCCACAAAAAATCGCACTGAAAGACCCGCACCTGGAAGCCCGTATCTACAGCGCCAGGACAGTGACGGCGATTCTGCTGGTGGCGGGGATGCTGGCGATTGTGCTGGCCCGTTACTACTCCCTGCAAATCACCGAGTACGAAACCTACAAGACGCAGTCCGAACGCAACCGGGTCGAGCTGCAGCCGCTGCCGCCCAAGCGCGGCCTGATCTTTGATGGCAACGGCCTGCTGCTGGCGGACAATCGCCCCAGCTACATTCTTTCTATCGTGCGCGAACGGGTCGACGACCTTGACGCCACGCTGGCCGAGCTGCGTTCGCTGGTGGCGATTTCCGACGCCGATCTGGCGCGCTACAAGAAACGCCGGCGCCGCAGCCGGCCCTACGAGGCGGTGCCCCTGCGGTTTCGCCTGACCGAGGACGAGCAGGCGCTGCTGGCGGTCAATCGTTACCGTCTGCCGGGCGTGGTGGTGGAGGCGCAGCTGCTGCGCCACTATCCCCACGGCGAGCTCTTCGCCCACGCGCTGGGCTATGTGGGTCGCATCAACGAGCGCGAAGCATTATTGCTCGATGAAACGGACTACCGCGGTACGTTCCATGTCGGCAAGGTCGGGGTGGAGAAGTACTACGAAGATATCCTGCACGGCGATGTCGGCTACCAGAACGTGGAGACCAATGCGCACGGCCGCGTACTGCGGGTGCTGGAGCGGCACCCGCCAGAGCCTGGCACCAACCTCACCCTGCACCTGGATTACCAGGTACAGCGCGCGGCGCGCGATGCGCTGGGTGATCGCCGCGGAGCGGTAGTCGCCATCGACCCCGCCACGGGGGGTGTTCTCGCGCTGGTCTCGACACCGGGGTTCGATACCAACCTGTTCGTCAACGGCATCAGCTCGCGCGATTACAATGCGCTTCGCGACTCACCCGACGTGCCGCTGTTCAATCGCGCGGTGCAGGGGTCCTACCCGCCCGGTTCCACGATCAAACCGTTCATGGGCATGGCCGGCCTGGAATCCGGGCTGGTGACGCCGCAGTCGACCGTGCCGGACCCGGGGTGGTACCGGCTGCCCGGCGACTCGCACCGCTACCGCGACTGGATCCTGCGCATACGCGGCACCGGTCACGCCCCGGAGGTGGATCTCAAGATGGCCATCGCCGAATCCTGCGACGTCTATTTCTACGACCTGGCCCGGCGTCTGACCATCGACCGCATGCACGACTACCTGGCCCCCTACGGGTTTGGCGCCAGGACAGGCGTGGATACCACCACCGAACGTCCCGGCGTTTTGCCCTCCACACGCTGGAAGCGCGAAACCCGCGCGCAGGTGTGGTACCCGGGGGAGACGATCAGCGCCGGTATCGGGCAGGGCTACATGCTTGCGACTCCACTGCAACTGGCCTCGGCGACCAGCATAATGGCCAGCCGCGGTGAACGACGTGTGCCGCGCATGGTCAAAGCGATCAATGGTGAGGAACTTGAAACCCCCGCCCAGGCGCCGCTGGTGGCTGCCGCCGAGCACTGGGATGCCGTGTTCGACGGTATGCGCGAGGTGGTTCACGGTGAAAACGGTACGGCGGATTACCTGTCCAGGGATATCGCCTATGAAATGGCGGGCAAGACGGGCACAGCGCAGGTGATCGGTATCGCACAGAACGCGGTGTACAACGAAGAGGAAGTGGCGGAGCGCCACCGCCATCACGGCCTGTTCATCGCTTTCGCACCCATTGAAAAGCCGACGATAGCGGTGGCTGTTATCGTCGAGAACGGGGGCGGCAGCTCGGCGGCGGCGCCAATCGCGCGCACCGTCATCGACACCTGGCTGCTTGGACAGACACCCGAATTTGACGAGGTCGCCGCCGGTGGGTGATTACGTTCGGCAGATGCCGCACCAGGGGTCGCGGGACATGGCCAAGGCGCCCGGGCTCGCCATGCGCCTGCATATCGACCTGCCGCTGCTCGTGCTGCTGCTATTGCTCACCGGTTACGGGCTGCTGGTGCTGTACAGCGCGTCGGGCGAAAGCACCGGGGCGGTGTATCGCCAGGGACGCAATCTGCTGGTGGGCTTTGCCGGAATGCTGGTCGCCGCCCAGGTCAGCCTGCAGCAGTACGCGCGGTGGACGCCGTGGTTTTACCTGGTGGGGCTGTCGATGCTGGTGGGCGTGATGTTTTTCGGCGTCGGCGCCAAGGGCGCGCAGCGCTGGCTTGAAATCGGCGGTTTCCGCTTCCAGCCCTCGGAGATCATGAAGCTGGCTGTGCCGATGTCCGTCGCCTGGTTCCTTGCCGACAAGCCCCTGCCGCCCAGTATTCCTGCGCTGCTTGGCGCGTTGGGTTTGCTGGCGTTACCGGCTGCCCTCATTTTGCAGCAGCCCGATCTGGGGACAGCGCTGCTGATCGCCGCCAGTGGGCTTTTCGTGCTGTTTATGGCGGGCATTGGCTGGCGCTATATTTTTGGCGCTGCCCTGCTCGCGGTAGTGTCCGCGTGGCCGGTGTGGAGCTTCGTGCTGAAGGATTACCAGAAGCAGCGGATTCTGACCTTGCTCAATCCCCAGAGTGACAAGCTCGGCGCCGGGTGGAACATCATCCAGTCCAAGACGGCGATCGGCTCCGGTGGGTGGGACGGCAAGGGCTGGATCCAGGGCACGCAATCCCAGCTCGATTTCCTGCCCGAAAGCCACACCGATTTCATTATCGCGGTTCTTGCCGAGGAGCACGGGCTGCGCGGGGTGCTCATGCTGGTGGGCATCTATTCATTGATCCTGCTGCGCGGTTTCTGGATCGGCCTGCGCGCGCAGACCAGTTACGGCCGGATGATGGCGGGTAGCCTGACGCTCACCTTTTTTGTCTACATCTTTGTTAACATGGGGATGGTTGCAGGTCTGCTGCCGGTGGTGGGCGTGCCACTGCCGTTGGTCAGTGCCGGTGGCACATCGGCGGTCACCCTGCTGGCCGGCTTTGGCATCCTCATGGCAATCAGTACGGAAAAGCGTCGAGTGACCCTGTAATGAACGGCCCACGAAATTTTCCCTGTCCACTACTCCTGCGCGGTAACTGACTATGCCCCTACGCCTGCGATACCTGTTGTTCTGCTGCCTCTGGTCGACCATGTCCTGCGCCGCGGACACCTCTTACGAGACCCATCCCGCAGCGCTGGCGGTGATCGACGAACTGGTCGAAGCCGAGGGCTTCGAGCGGGAACACCTGCTGGGAATATTCAGCAAGGCCCGGCGCCAGGAGAGTATTCTCGAAGCGATCTCGCGCCCGGCGGAAAAATCCAAGGCCTGGTGGGAGTACCGCAATATTTTCCTGACCGACAAACGCGAGCAGGAGGGGGTGGAATTCTGGCGCAAGCATCGCGATGTGCTCGCGCGCGCCGAAGCCACTTACGGTGTGCCGGCCAGTATCATCGTCGCGATCATCGGGGTGGAAACCTACTACGGGCGCATCGCCGGCAGTTACCGTGTACTCGACGCACTCACCAC
>CAYGOX010000106.1:0-10858 GCA_964351485.1 uncultured Halioglobus sp. | reverse complement strand
TCCCAGGGTCAGCCCGGACAGGGAGCCGATCAGCCGCGAGAGGTCGGGGCTGTCGGTGGGGACCCGTGATTCCAGCGAGCGGAGTTTCTGCAGGATGATTGAGCGCTCGCGCAGGAACAGGTCGGCCAGCTCGTCGTCGCCCAGGGTCAGGAACTGGCCGGCGCGGCGCTCCAGTTCCAGCATATCGCGCTGGATTTCCTGCTCCAGGCGTGTCATTTCGACGACAGTTCCAGTCACTTCGCCGTTGCGCTCAGCCAGCTCGCCCAGGGTCTGCAGGGTGAACAGGATGGCGACACACAGGGGGACCAGCGCAGCAAAAAAGCTGAACACGACCAGCTGAAGCAGGGAGCGGGGTTGCCAGAAGGCAAGCATGGGGCGTACCGGGGACCAATCTGCCACGATTTTAGCGCCCGGTGTCACAAGTGCAACCGCCGGCCCGGAGCGACCGGCGGGTGGGTTGGCCCGGCGTCAGCCGGGCATCTGGAGGGGTCAGGGGGCGATCGGCCCCGTCGGGTTCTCCGTGCGTATGTAGAGCGAATCTATATGCAGCCGGTCCCGCGTACCCACGTTTTTGACGCGGTTGGAGTCGCGCGCGCTGATGAACACCAGGCCCGAAATTCCCTCCGGCAGCGTGAATTTCAGCTCACCCGGAAACCACGGTGACACGATGAACATGTTGACCCACGCATCCTCGGCGTGCCCCAGTCGCACCAGGGAGGTCGAGTATGCAAACGTGAATACCTGGTTGAGGGATTCGGTGTACGCATCCGTGTGAATGGTCACGGTTTCGCCCGGTTGAACATCCACCACCCAGTAGTACTCCATAAGGCTGGCTGCGAGCCAGTTGTAGTCGTCAGCCGACAGCTCCTCGAGGGTTAGCACCCGGCCATCAGTGGCGCCTGAATCGCTCCAGTCACCCGTAGCGTGGGTCCAGCCCCCGCCATAGACGGGGAATTGATCCACAAAGCTGACCTGCTCGATCCAGCCAGAGGCGGTGTTGCTGAAGCCGGACAGTCCGCTGTCGCTCCAGGCCCTGACGCGGTAGGTGTACGTGGCGCCCGGCTCCAGCCCCGTGTCGGTGAAGGCCGCCGCGTCTGCCGGCAGGGACGCGATCTGGCTGAAGGGGGATTCTCCCGTCGCCCGTTCGAGGTAATACCCGCTTTCATCGCCGGCATTGTCGAACCAACTCAGCGCGATGCTGTTGTCGGCCAGTACCTCGGCGGTGAGGTCAGTGGGTCTGGCCGGGGGTTCGGCGACAGCGGCTGATTGCCGGAAATTCGCGACAACTGCGGCTGTTTCATCAATCGCGCGGGCGTTATCGCTCTGTGACGCTACACCGGTCGGTTCACCGTTGAACAGCACGTCGGGATTGGAAAAATGGTTGATTCGTACGCACCCGCCCGGACAGTTGTACGCCATGATTGTGCGGAAATCGCCGAGCGGATCCTGGTAGCCGAACGCGTAGGGGAAGATAGCGCTACTGCCGGCGGCAGCTTCCAGGTCGTGATGAACGCCCTGGTTGTGGCCCAGTTCGTGGCCGAAGGAAAAATACCCGGTGGCGCAGCTGTGATTGACCACGCTGAAGGCACTGGAGGCGAAGAAGGGCGATAGGCCTGTCATCCGGTAAGCCAGGCCGCAATAGCCCGACTGCTTGTCGATCAGGCTCACCAGGTCCGCGCCCAGTTCGTCGCGCAACGCGTGCAGTTCATCCATGTGGCCGTCGCTGGTATGGCGCAGGCGACCAAGATCCGTGAGCATGTCCCCGGAGGTTGTATAGTCGGTCAACACCGTGCCCACGAGATTCAGCCGCGTCGACATGCCACTGTTGGCATAGCCCTGGTTGGTTTCTGCGACAGCCTGGATCACCAGGGCCTCGATACCCTGTTCACCGTAAATGGCCAGCACCGCCGGTGTGTAGGCAACCATCACGTCAATAACGGCACCGCCGGCATCGCTCGCTGCAACGGCGGCGGAGCCCTGTCCCGGCAGGTCAAATGCGGCAGGGTCAAAAACCGGCACCGGATCCCCTTCCGGGGCAGGGTCGCGTGGCGAGACCTCACTGACCACGTGAGTACCGTTGGCTCTCGGTTCAAGTTTGAACAACCTGCCGCCGTAAGCGAATGTGCCCGCAACTGCATCGCCGCTCACGCCCAGTACGGCGCGGTTCTTCGGATTGCCACGGGCGTGGCCGACCCAGGCGAACCTGTCGCCGGTCATTTCGTGCTGCAGTTCGCGCACGGCCTCGAAAGACACGTCGCCGGGAAGGTCGACAAAGAAGGTGCCGCGGCGCAGTTTTTCACGGTTCAGGCGGACGCCGCGCGCGCTTTCCCGGTAGGCCCGCTGCGGCAGGACCCGCGGTGTGGAGCCCGCTTCGCTACCGAAGAGCCCCTGTGGTGTGGGGGTGCCGGCTTTTGTACCAGGTGAGCCAATTGAAATCGCACTGGCCAGCATGGCTGCCAGCGCGGCGACGGGGATCGCGAACCGCTTCATCGTGTCTGCCTCTAAAGTAGCGTTTTGTCATGGGCGTCAGAGGCTCGCATCGGTCTGATTGGGTGCGGATGTTTCGAGCATGGGTGAAATGCTACAGCAGAAGATATTACGAATGAATGCAATAATGCGTAAGTAATATCGCTTTTATTTATAATGTGACAGCAGTCGGGGCTATAACTGCTGCAGATGAGCCTGCCGGGACGTGTGGCTCAGAGGCGTAACACTATGATAAACAAAATTTTTTTGGAGATGGTTCGCGGTGGGCCTGGAAGGTGTTCTACGCGGAGGAGATACAGGCCTCGATCGTCGCGAGAAGCTCGCCCGGCTCGACTCGCCGACTGGTGATGTTCAGGCGCTGGCCGGCTTCGACGTCCTTGTCGGCGTCGCCAATCATGAAGCTGCGGGACAGGTCGGGTTGCCACTGAGCGATCAGACTCTCCAGCATGGCGGTGCCGGGTTTGCGGCAGTCGCAGGGTATGGCAAGACTTGGCACGGACCCTTCGGGGTGGTGGGGGCACAGGCGGACATCGTCGAAATGGGCGCCAGTCCGACCCAGTTCCTGCTGCATCCAGTCGTGGAGCGCGTCGACGGTCTCGCGGTCGTAATAACCGCGGGCGATCCCCGCCTGGTTGGTCACAATAAACACCAGATAGCCGGCGTCGTTGAGCCGCTTGATGGATTCCTTTGCGCCCTCGAGCCAGGTGAAGCCCTCGATCCGGTGCGTGTAGCCCTCGTCGCGGTTGAGCGTTCCATCGCGGTCGAGAAATGCCGCGGGTTTGCGCAGCGCGTCCACCAGCCCTTCGCGGGCACGTTCAAGGTCTTCGGGGATGCCGATATCGATGAAGAACCCTTCGTACACACGCCCGTGCAGGGCGCCTCGCGCCACCAGCGCGGTGAATACATCCTGTTCCAGCGAGCAGGGCAACTGCGCAATCTCGTCGAGCACGCTGGACCGTAACCAGTACACGCCGCTGTTGATCAGGCCTGATTCCGGCGTGTCGGGTTTCTCCCTGAACGCGGTGATCGTGTGACCCTCCAGTTCCACGAACCCGTAGCGGGTTGCATTGGACACTGGCAGCAGAGCGACCCGACCGACCCAGTCGTCGGCTTCATCGGGGGCGTCGCAGAAGCACAGGTCGAGATAGTTGAAATCAAAAATTGAATCGCCGTTGAGCAGCAGGAACTCGCTGTGCAGATGCTCACTGGCGAACTGTAGTGCGCCGCCAGTCCCCATCGGTTCCGGCTCGACAATAACATCGATGCGTGCCTGCAGTTCATCGGCAAAGGCAGAGCCCGCGCCGTAGCGTTCCTCGACGACGCCGGCACGGTACCCGGCCAGCAGCAGGAAGTGATCGAAACCGTGGCGCCGCAGATTGAGCATGAGGTGCTCGACGAATGGGCGTCCGCAGACCTCCAGCAGGGGCTTTGGCGTGTCGCGCACAGCGTCGCCCAGACGCGTGCCCTTGCCCCCGATAAGAATGGCGGCTTGTTTCACAGTTTTCATAAAATTACGGCATCCGCCCGGTGCAGAGCTTTAACTTGAATGGCGTGGGCTTTACTATCGGCAAGTCAATATAACTGTGCCCAGATGGTGGGGCAAGGGCACACCTTGCTGCAGCCAACACATAACGCAAAATGAAAAAATTGCTGTACCTGGTCCATCGTCTGCCGTACCCGCCAAACAAGGGCGACAAGATCTCGTCCAATAACATGCTCAATTTTTTCTCCGAGCGTTGGCGCGTGCACCTGGGTACATTCGTCGATGATCCCGAGGATTGGCAATACGCCGATATCGTGCGCGAAAAGTGCGAAGACAGCTGCATTGTCAATCTGCCTTCACGCAAGCGCATCACCAGCAGTCTGTACGGCCTGCTCGTCAACGAGGCGCTGAGCCTGAGCTATTATCGCGATGCCCAGCTCCAGGCGTGGGTGCGCGAAACTATCGAGCGCGAATGTCCCGACGCGGTGCTGATCTTCAGCGGTGTCATGGGACAGTTTGTGCGTGGACTCCTGCCCGATCACGTCCCGGTGGTATTTGATGCCGAAGATGTGGACAGTGAAAAGTGGCGCAGCTATTGCGAATCAAAATCCTCATGGGTGGCGTGGCTGTACCGTCGTGAGGCGGACAAGCTGCTCGCCTACGAGCGTGAAATGGCTGCGGCCACGGATGTCAGTCTGTTTGTGTCTGCCGAGGAGGCCGATCTCTTCAAACGTCTCGCACCCCAGAGCGCAGACAAGATCATGTTTCGGACGCAGGGTGTCGACAGTGTGATGTTCGACCCGCAACAAACGTACGAGAATCCCTACGAGGAAGGTCAGAAGGTACTGGTGTTCACCGGTGCCATGGATTACTGGCCCAACGTGGAAGCGGTTACCTGGTTTTGTGATCACGTGCTGGGTGCGCTGCGTGAACAGGAGCCCGACGTGTTGTTCTGCATCGTCGGGATGAAACCGACGGACGACGTCATGCGCCTGGGAAAACTGCCCGGCGTGCGGGTGACCGGCGGGGTGCCTGATGTGCGGCCCTACATCGCGCACGCCCACGCCGCCTGTCTACCACTGCAACTGGCCCGCGGAATTCAGAACAAGGCGCTGGAAGCGATGGCCATGTGTCTCCCGGTTCTCGCCACGCGCGATGCCCTGGTGGGCATCAAGCCCTATCCGGGCGTTATCGCTTATGTGGCCGATGCACCGCACGACATGATCGACAAGGCGCTGGAGATTCTTGGTCGTCCGCGGCAGGTGAACGAAGCGGGTCGCGAGTGTGTGCTCGAGCACTACAACTGGGACACCAACCTGCGCAGTATGGAACGCTACCTGCTGGGTCAGGGGGAGGCGGCCTGATGCGCGTCATGCATGTACTGGATCACTCTATCCCGCTCCAAAGTGGTTACACCTTCCGATCGCGCGCGATTCTGAAGGAGCAGCAGGCACTGGGCTGGACGACCATCCAGGTGACCAGTCCCAAGCACAATCCGGGCGAGGTGGTCGATCCGGTCGAGGAAGTCGACGGGTTGTCGTTTTACCGCTGCAGTGATGCCGGTGGCCTGCTGTCAAAGTTGCCGGTTCTGGGCCAGTGGGCGGTCATCAGTGCGCTCACGCGTCGACTGGTGGAGGTGGCCCGCATTGAGAAGCCCGATGTGATTCACGCGCATTCCCCGGCGCTGAACGGCGTGGCTGCCGTGCGGGCCGGCAGGAAGTTGGGCCTGCCCGTCGTCTATGAAATTCGCGGCTTCTGGGAAGACGCCGCAGTCAGTCACGGCACGAGCAGTGAAGGTGGGCTGCGTTACCGTCTCACGCGCGCGATGGAAAGCTGGGTGCTTAAACGCGCCGACGCCGTTACCTGTATTTGTGAGGGAATCCGCAGTGACATCATCCAGCGCGGAGTAAACCCCGAGCGCATTACCATCGTCCCCAACGCGGTAGACGCCAGCCGCTTCCAGCCCGTGGGCGCGCGCGACGCGGACATAGAGCAGCGGTTGTCGCTCGAGGGCAAGAAGGTGGTGGCCTTCATTGGTTCGTTCTATGCCTACGAAGGCCTGGACCTGCTGGTTGCGGCCATGCCGCGCCTGCTCGCGGCGCGCCCCGAAATACGGCTCTTGCTGGTCGGCGGTGGCCAGGTCGCCGAACAGATCGAGCGGCAGGTCGCTGAGTTGGGCGTTACCGACAAGGTCATCATGACCGGCCGGGTGCCTTACGATGAGGTGGAGGGTTACTATTCTGTTACCGATGTGCTGGTCTACCCGCGCAAATCGATGCGTCTCACCGACCTGGTCACACCGCTCAAACCGCTTGAGGCCATGGCGCAGAAAAGCCTGTTCCTCGCGTCGGACGTGGGCGGCCACCGTGAGCTGGTGCGCGATGGAGAAACCGGTACCCTCTTTGAGGCCGACAACGTGGATGACCTCGTGGAAAAACTTCTGAAGCTGTTTGATGAGCCAGAGCGCTGGCCGGCTATACGCGATGCCGGGCGCCTGTTTGTCGAGCAGGAGCGCAACTGGACCAACAGCGTGTCCAACCTCAAGCCCGTTTACCAGCGCCTGGCGCCTGCGGGTGTTCGCTGATGCTTATTCGTTCGAAAGCGCCATTGCGTCTCGGTCTTGCCGGCGGCGGGAGTGACGTTGCGCCGTACTGCGATCTCTACGGGGGCGCCGTGCTCAACGCGACCATCAATCTCAGTTCGTTCTGTACGATCGAGCCGCTGGACACGGGGCAGGTAGAATTTATCGCACACGACCGCGAGGAACGCTTTGCCAGTGAGTCCGTGCCGGAGTACGAGTACGACGGGCTTCTTGACCTGCACAAGGGCGTTTACAACCGGGTGGTGCGCGAGTTCAACCAGGGCCAGCCACTGTCGCTGCGGATCAGTACCTACTCCGACGCGCCGGCAGGTTCCGGTCTGGGCTCCTCGTCGACGATGGTCGTGGCGATTCTCACGGCGTTCGCCGAGTATATGCGCCTGCCACTGGGAGAGTACGATGTGGCGCACCTGGCCTTTGAGATCGAGCGGCAGGACATCGGCCTGCGCGGCGGTGCCCAGGACCAATACGCGGCGACGTTCGGCGGTGTGAATTTCATGGAGTTCCACGAGCAGACTCGCGTTATCGTGAACCCGTTGCGTATCAAACAGTGGATCCTGAGTGAACTCGAAGCCTCCACGGTGCTGTATTACACCGGCGTCTCGCGCTCATCCGACAAGATCATTGCGCAGCAGATTCAGAGTTACCAGTCCGGCGAGGGCAAGTCGGTAGAGGCTGTTCACCAGCTCAAGCGAGATGCCGGCGCTATGAAGGAGGCGCTCCTGAGAGGTAATATCCGGGACTTTGGCGAAATTCTCGGACGCAGCTGGGAGGCCAAGCGCAATCTGGCCGACCAGATTACCAACCCGGAAATCGACAAGGTCATGGAAACCGCGCGCGCCGCGGGCGCCTGGGCCGGCAAGGTATCGGGCGCGGGTGGCGGCGGGTTTATCATGTTTATTGTCGACCCGGTGCAGCGCGTGCAGCTGGTGCGTGCGCTGAATCGTTTGGAAGGGGATGTGGTGCCCTTCCAGTTTGAACCACACGGAGCTTCGGCATGGATCGTCCCGACCTAGACTACGTTATCGGCGAATTCGAATCGTCAATCGCGGCGAAGCAGCGCACGCTGTCCGATCGCGCGCTGATGCAGCAGGTCACGGATATGGGTCACCTGCTGATCGAGCGATACCAGGCGGGGAACAAGCTGCTGGTGGCCGGCAACGGCGGCAGCGCTGCCGATGCTCAGCACATCGCCGCGGAATTTGTCAGCCGCTTCAACTTCGATCGCCCCGGTCTTCCCGCGCTGGCGCTGACGACCGACACCTCCATCCTGACGGCGGTGGGCAACGACTACGGTTACGATCAGCTGTTCAAGCGCCAGGTCGAGGCCAACGGCGTTCCGGGTGATGTTTTTCTCGGGATTTCCACGTCGGGCAACAGTCCCAACGTGTTGCTGGCACTGGAGGCCGCGCGCGAAAAGGGAATCACAACGTTCGGCCTGACCGGCCAGTCCGGCGGTAAGATGAAGTCAGTCTGCGATTATTGCCTCTGCGTGCCCGACCCCGATACACCGCGTATCCAGGAGGTGCACATCGTCATCGGGCACACGCTGTGCGCGATGGTCGAGTTGGCGCTTTTCGAAGATCCCAGGTCCTAACCCGCTTCCGACTCAGCGTCCATTATCGTTGCCGCGCCGGCGCGCTCCATGGCGGCTGTTGCCCGCCGTTGCAGTTCCAGCTTCTGCGCGTGCAGGTTTTGGAGAGTAGCTTTTGAGCGCTCCCTCGCACGTTCATCGGCGCGTTGCGCCCGCGCGACGTTGCTCGCGAGATTCAGGTTGATCTGGTCGGAGGCCTCGGCAAGCGCCGCAAGCGCCTCTTCGCGCTGTTGACGCACGGCATCGCGCTGCATGTCGATATCATTCAGCGCAGCGTCCAGTTCGCTGCTCGCGTGTTGCTGCTGTTCCTGGAGTGTCCCCAGGCGCTCGTCGGCCTGTTGTGCAATGGCGCGTTGCTTTCCTTCCAGATCCTCGCGTTCTCGGCGCCATTGATCGATATTGCCCTGCGCTTCCTGTTCAAGTGCCGCGACCTGATCGGCTGCGCCGGATTCGAGTGCCTCGATCCTGGCCCGCAGCGCCTGAATTTCTGCGTCGGTGCGTTCGCGGATGTCAGAACGAGCCTGGTCAAGCTGTTGCAGTGATGCCCGCTCGCCGTCTTCGGTGGCCAACAGCAGGCCGTGGAGGCGATCTGTTTCGGCCTTGGTTTGCAGTGTGGTTTCGCGGATTTTTGTGCTCAGGTCCGCCAATGTTGCCTCGGTTTGCTCGCGCAATTGAAGCGCCTTTTCGTCCAGCGCCTCTATCTCGACCGAGCAGCGGTCGCCGATGCTCGCTTCCTGGTCTTCCAGCTCTGCCAGTTCCCGTTCAGCGACGCGTTCGAAGTGATCCAGGCGGTGCTGTAACTTTTCTGATTCGCGACGGGCCAGGAGCTTGGTTTGTTCCATCTCGCGCTGTAACGCCTGCATGCCCCTGCGCGCCGCGTCGAGCACTGATTTCTGAGCGACACCCGGCTCCTGGCGGGATGCACTGTCGTCGTTCGGATCCGACTTGTGTGTAGCGGGCGGGCGTCGCGCGGCGCTCACCGGCCAGATTTTGGATGGTCCTTCTTCGGTTTCTTCGACGGGTTCTCTGGGGGTGTCTTTGTCTGCCGCGTCGCCATCCTTTTCCAGCTGTCTTGCCAGCGCGGTGTCGATAACACGCGCGTCAGCGGGCGCCGTGCCGCTGCGCACGAGTTCCACGCGGGCGCCGATCCCGGTCAGCCGGCTGAAGAGTTCTGCTGCAGGTTTGCGTCCCAGGCGCTGGCCGAGCACCACGGTGTTGCCGGTGAACAGGGCGCCTGTCTTGTCGTCGTCGAAATCCAGCAGGTCTGCGAGCGCCTGGCGGACATCGCCGGCATCGTAATCCTCCAGGACCTGGCCGTTAAAGGTGAGATCGAATCTCATTATTCTTTTTCCCTGGTCATGCCCGGGTAACCGGTGTTCGAGCGCTTCCTCGCGGAGCAAGCGGCATGCCTGACTGCCTTGTGTGGATGATGCTATCAACGGCCCCCAGGTATATCAAACAGGAATTCAGTAAATTATAAATAATAACTCTAAGGAATATGTATTATTCCTGAAACACACGGATTGAGTTCCGCCGCGGGTAATATTGATGCATCTACCTGATTTATAGACGGAAAATACTTATTGGGTTGCTTCGGTATCAATTCCCGGAGTAAGGTGGAGGGGTCCAATGATTGGACCGTTCCTGGCTCGGGGGAGTGTGGCAATGGATAACATAATGCTAACGATTGCTGTTGCGCTTGGTTTCACCGTTTTCTGGTGGGCTACAGCGGGTTTGAGATCGGAGACTGGAGGGCCGCGACATCGGGAGCGGCGCAGCGGTTTCACCACCAGTACACCGTTTCATGCGGTGTCCGTACGCGCCGGCTCGCCATGCTGCGAGGCTGTGAAGCAGATCGAGAATCGTCGATACCTCAGCGACGAGGCGCCTGGACTGCCCTTACCTCAATGCGGCGGACCATCCTGTCACTGTACGTATCTTCATCATAGCGATCGACGCAGCGGTGCGCGTGATCGTCGTTATGTGGAAGCGCCGGCGCCGGAAGTTGCCCAGTTCTGGCAGCTCAAAAACCGCAGAAGCACCGCGGGGCGCAGGGGAGACGATCTCCAGATCGCGTAGCAGGGGTGCCTCCGCGACAAGGAGGCACTAAACGGTAGGTTACTGCTTGATAACAAGCGTGCCGTCCAGGTGCACGTCGCGTTGTGGGAATGCGACGACGATGTGCGCTTCCTTGAACAGTTCTTCTATCCTGAAGCGCACGTCACTGCGGATAACACGCAAGTCGCGATCACCGCCGGCGTTGATCCAGAAGTAGGCGTCGAAGATCAGGGCGTTGTCACCGAAGTCTTCGAACAGCACAGTAGGTGCCGGCTCCTTGAGAATGTGTTCGTGCTCTTCAATGGCCTGCTGGATCAGCGAGGCGACAGTTTTGACCGGAGAGCCATAGGCCACACCGACACGGACCTGGTTGCGGGTGAGCCTGTCGATGAGGGTCCAGTTGACCACCGTATTTTCCAGCAGCTGGCTGTTGGGCACCAGCAGGTGCACGCCGTCCACGCGTCGTATGCGGGTTGAGCGGGTATTGATCGCCTCAACCGTTCCGCGGGTGGCGCTGTCCAGTTCCAGGTAATCGCCGATCTTGATCGGCTGCTCCCACATCAGTATCCAGCCACTGATGAAGTTGTTGATGATGTTTTGCGCGCCAAAGCCAACCCCGATTGCGATGGCGCCCGAC
>CAYGOX010000105.1:0-11040 GCA_964351485.1 uncultured Halioglobus sp. | reverse complement strand
ACGACCTCGACGTGGTGGCCGTCGAGCCGTCGACGGTGATGCGGGCCCAGCGCGCGGAGGGCGCCGCGCCGTGCCTGGCCGCGGTGGCCGAGGCCCTGCCCTTCGCCGACGGCGCGTTCGACGCGGCGACGACCGTGCTCAGCCTCCACCACTGGACCGACTCGTGGGCGGGCCTCGACGAGCTGGCCCGGGTCGCCCGCCGCCAGGTGGTGCTCACCTTCGACCCCGAACCCCACCTCGACCTGTGGCTGATGCGCGACTACGTGCCCGAGATGCTCGAGCTGCGGGGCTCCCAGCCGCCCACGCCTGCGGCCATCGCCGGCCACCTGGGTGGGCGGATCGAGCAGGTGCCGATCCCCGCCGACTGCCGGGACGGCTTCCTCGTGGCCTACTGGCGGCGGCCCGAGGCGTTCCTGGATCCCGAGGTCCGAGCCTCGGTGTCGGGCCTGGCCCAGCTGCCCGACGACCTGGTGGCCGAGCGGATGGCCCAGCTCGCCCGAGACCTCGACGACGGCACCTGGGCCCGTCGCAACGCCGACCTGCTGAGCCAGGGCGCCTTCGGAAACTATCGCGATCTTCTCGAGGCGGTCACCTATTCACCGGCAATGGCGGTGTACCTCACCTACCTGCGCAACGAAAAGGCCGACCCGCTGACCGGTCGCGTGCCCGATGAAAACTACGCGCGCGAAATCCTGCAGCTTTTCACGCTCGGGCTGGTGGAGTTGAATCCCGACGGGACACCTGTGCTGAATCCTGACGGCAGCGAGCGCGAGCTGTATGAAAACGGCGATATTACGGACCTGGCCAGGGTGTTCACCGGGCTGAGTATCGCGGGAATCGCATTCAACGCGCCGCTGCGCCTGATCCCGCTCGAATCCTTCTATTCGCCGCTTGAGATGTTCGACGCGTTTCACTCGCAGCGCGCCAAGCAGTTTCTGGGGACAACCCTGCCGGCCAATACGCCGGGCGAGCAGACCATCGACCTGGCGCTGGACGCCATCTTCAATCACCCCAACGTTGGCCCGTTTGTCGGCCGCCAGCTGATCCAGCGCTTCGTGACCAGCGCACCGGCGCCGGCTTACGTGGCGCGCGTGGCAGCGGCGTTTGACGCCGGCCGCTATACCTTGCCCTCGGGCACCGAGGTAGGCAGCGGCGAGCGCGGTGATCTCAAGGCGGTGATTGCGGCGGTGTTGTTTGACGACGTGGCCCGCGACAGTGCGACGGCGGCTGGCGACGAACGATTCGGCAAGCTGCGCGAGCCGATCCTGCGGTTTACGCACTGGGCGCGGGCTTTCGAAATCAACAGCGCCGATGCTACCTTTGAGCTGTTGCTCAAGGATACTGCGCGCCCGGACCTGCTGGGACAGCAGGCCTATCGCTCGCCCTCCGTGTTCAACTTCTACCGCCCCGGTTACATCGCGCCGGGTACCGAAACCGGCGCTGCGGGTCTCACCGCACCGGAACTGCAGATCACCACAGCCAGCGCTATCGTCGGCTATCCCAATTTCCTGACGGTTTACGCCTTCGGCCTGTCGCCGCAGTTTGACGGTGCCGGCCCGGCGCCGCGGGCTTACCAGGGCGACTACTCTGCGCAGGTGGCGCTGGCCGATGATCCCGATGCATTGCTCGACAACCTCGACAGCCTGCTGACCCACGGCACGCTGCGAGCCACGACGCGCGAGCGGATTGTCGACGCGCTGTCACTGCTGCCGATCGAGGACGATGAGGATCGGCTGTTACGTGCCCGGCTGGCCAGCGTGCTGGTCATGACCACCCCTGAATACCTGGTACTGCGCTAGTGGCACAGTACGCCGCGAACGCGCAAGGAGCTGTTGTATGTTGAAACGCAGAAACTTCCTGAAATCGTCCCTGGCGCTGCCGCTGCTCGCGCCGGGCGCATCGCTGCTGGGTTCGCTGGGCAGCATCAACGCGCAGGCGTTCGATGCCGGGGGCTACCGCGCGCTGGTCTGTGTCTTCCTGTTCGGCGGGATGGATTGCCACGATACCGTGCTGCCCTTCGACGATGCCTCCTACAGCGCCTACAGCCAGATTCGCGCCTCGTTGCTGGCGTCGTACGCGGCACAGGAAGGGCAGTCCAGCCGCGCGCTGGAGCGCCTGTTGCCATTGGCGCCCGCAACGCCGGTCGGTGGCGGCCGCGCGTTTGCGCTACCGCCACAGATGAGCGCGCTGCACACGCTGTTCGAAAGCGGTGACGCCGCCATTGTCGGCAATGTCGGGCCGCTGCTGGCGCCCACCGACCGTGCGGCGTTCGGGGCCGGAGGCGAGTTGCCCGCCCGGCTGTTCTCGCACAACGACCAGCAGTCGACCTGGATGTCGTTCGCGCCCGAGGGCGCCCAGCTGGGTTGGGGCGGCCGATTCGGCGACGTGGCGGCGCAGGGCGGTTCGAATATCGACAACGTGTTCGCGCAGATTTCCGTGGCGGGTAACGCGGTGTTTCTCACCGGTGATACGGTATCGCCGTTCCAGATCGGCACGGCGGGCGTGCCCGATATCCGCATCCTGGATCAGACGGGCAATTCCCCGGTCGGCGGCCTGCTGCGCGATCACTTCGATGCGGCGGGTGCGCTACCGGCAAACCTGTTCGAGCGCGACTACGTGAACATCAGCCGCGTCTCGCTGCAGGCCAACGATACGCTCGAGGCGGCCCTGCGCCAGGGGGCCGAACTCAGCACTCCCTTTCCCGCCAGCGGGCTCGGCGCGCAGCTGCGCGCGGTTGCCCAGACCATGGCCGTGCGTGACACCCTGGGCGTGTCGCGCCAGGTATTCTTTGTCGCCACCGGAGGTTTCGATACGCACTCGACCCAGGCGCAAACCCTGCCCGCTTTGCAGCAGGACATCGCTGATTCCATCGCGGCGTTCTACGCGGCCACGCAGGAGCTGGGTATCGAGAATGCGGTGACCACGTTTACGGCCGCTGATTTCGGGCGCACGCTGACGGTCAATGGCGACGGTACCGATCACGGCTGGGGCGGGCACCACTTTGTCGTGGGCGGCTCGGTGAACGGCGGCGATATCTACGGTCAGATTCCCGAAGCCACGCTGGGGCACGACCAGGACGCCGGCAATGGCCGCCTTATTCCGACCACCTCGGTGGAGCAGTTTGCCGCGCCGCTGGGGCGCTGGTTCGGGCTGGGTGATGCGGAACTCAACGCGGCGCTGCCGGGGCTGGTGAACTTCCCTGGTGCCCCCCCGGCCTTTATTTAACGCAGGCAAGGGTGTCGCGTGACTTCCCTCACCGCAGCGCAACGTTACAATTGGCCGGGTGACCTGCGGAGGACTCGTGTGGCCCAGCCGGTGCTGGAACAGCTTCAGATGCATCACGCCGACAACTATGGCTGGGCGCTGGCCTGTTGCGCCTGGCACCGCGACAGCGCTGAGGATGTGCTGCAGGAGGCCTACCTGCGCGTGGTGGAGGGACGGGCGCGCTACGGCGGCAAGGCGGCGCTGCGTACCTGGTTTTTTTCCGTGATCAAGCATGTGGCAGCAGAAATGCAGCGCCGCCAGAAGCGCCAGGGCCTGCTCGCCCTGCGCGTGTGGGGTTCGGCCGGGGTCGGCGCGGCGGATGCGCCACACAGCGATCCCGAAGCCCTGTCGGCGGGCCTGGAAGACGCACAGATCGGCGCCGAATTGCGCACGGCGCTGCTGCAATTGACCCAGCGCCAGCGCGACATGCTGCACCTGGTGTTCTACAGCGAGCTGACGGTGGAGGAAGCCGCCACCGCGCTGGGTATTGGCGTGGGCTCTGCTCGCACACACTATCACCGTGGCAAGGCGCGACTGGGCGAACTCCTGGCGCTTGAGGCGGACGATGATGCACCGCGATAACGATCAGGCGAGGGCGGTAGATGCGCAGCTGCGCGAACGTTTCGCCGCGTTGCGTCGCAGCGAGTTGGCGCAGTGTCCTGCAATGCCGGACCTTGCAGGTGGTCGTGCCTCACCTGCGAGGGAGTCAAATCGTGTTGCGGGTGCGGCAGCGCTCGCGCTGTCGGCGACGGTCCTGGTGGCCGTAGGTATCGTGTGGCGCGGCGCGCAGCCGGCGCCCGACAGCGCGCGCCTCTACGCAGACATCATGGCCGGGGCGGCCTTTCCCAGCGACGCACTGCTGGCGCCGGGCCACGGCGTTGCACCGGAATCACTGGGTGTCCCCGGCGTGCTCGAACTCTGGCCGGGTGCGGACGAGGAGGTGCCATGAAAATTTTGTCCCGTCCTTTTTTTCAGGGAGTTAATGTATGAGAACGTGGATCATCCTGTGCGCGGCGCTGATGTTCGCCGCGCCGTTTCTGGCCGCGCCTGTTATGGCGGAGCCGGTCGGCGGCCCGGCGGCGAACCGCGAAATCCTGCGTATGGGCCTGTACCCGCCGGACATCCTGATGCGCCACCAGCAGGCGCTGGGTGTAACCGACGAGCAGCGCAAGGCCATCGCCGCGCTGGTGCGTCGCTTCCAGGACGAAATCGCGGACTTGCAGTGGACGCTGCAGAACGAACAGCAGATATTTGCGCAGGCGCTGGACAATCATCCTGTTGCTGATGACACGCTGGCGCAGGCGGAAAAAGTGCTGGCGCTCGAGAGCCGCTTCAAGCTCGCGCATTTCAGGCTGCTCATTGCCATCAAGAATGCGTTGACCACCGAGCAGGTGGCGATTATCGACCAGACGCTCGAGCGCCGCCGCAACGGCCTCAAGCGCTAGCTGCGACGTCGCCCTCAGGCAGCTTCGGTCGGCGCCTGCTGGATGTCGGCCAGTGCCGGGCCGACGCGCCGCGCCGCTTCTCGCATTAGAGTGCGGTCAAAGCCGAACACGTCGACGGCGGTTTCCCCGAGAATGGCGCGAATTTCACTCTCGGACACATCGTGGAAAGTCTCCTGCAACTTGAAGCGCGTATTGGGCCAGGTGCCTTCCATGTGCGGGTAGTCCGAGCCCCACATCAGTTTGTCCACCCCGATTGCATGGCGACTGCCGACTTCGTGTGGCGCCAGGAACGACGCGCCGAGAAAGCAGTTGCGCGCGAAGTACTCTTCGGGCGTGAGCGACAGCTCGCGGGTAAAGTGCGCGAAGATCGGGTTGTCCATCTTGAATTTCAGGACGCGCAGGGTTTCGAGAATCCAGGCGCAGCCTGTTTCGGTGAACACCAGTTTGATCTCCGGATGTTTTTCAAACACTCCGGACCAGAGCAGGGCGGTGAAGGGGCGCTGCGCCCACTTGTCGACCTCACTGATGTACATGGGTGTTGCGGTGGGATAGTCGCCGTAATCCGGTGACCAGCCCGAGTGCGTGTGGATCGGCATATTCAGCTCTTCACAGACACTCCACAGTGGCGCGTAGCGTTCGTAGTCGTGGTAAAACGGGTGGGTGCCCGTGCTGGTCGGTAGCAGTACGCCGCCGAACAGGCCGCGCTCGTGCGCGTCGCGGATTTCGCGTACGGTGACATCGATGTCGTCGACGTTGATGATCGCCACACCGGCATGTCGCCCCGGGTTCTTGCTGCACAGGTCGGCCAGCCAGTGATTGTAGGCGCGGTTGCCGGCCAGGCTGTGTTCGGGGGTCACCTCGTGCCGGTACTGCATCAGCCCCGCGCCGAACGGTGCCATTTGCGGGAAAATCACTTCACCGGCCAGGCCGTCATCCTCCAGTTCCTGGAGGCGCACGTCGGGCAGGTATTCACCGCGCCGCGGTGCGATGATGCTGTCGGGGTCACTCAAAAAATCCCACAGTTCGTCGTCGCTGGCCTTCGCGGCCGCCGACGCGGCGTTGGGGTCCATGCGGCCGGCGCCCTGGTCGCCGGAGCGGCTGGCGAATTCGTCGGCGGCCTCCTGGTCGAAGAAGGTGCCCATGCGCTTCATCATTTCGCGCGCGTACTGCAGCCACCAGGCGTCAGCGGCGTTGTGCAGTGCTTTGGGCAGATAGGGCTTGTAGCCCTCGGGGAGGGCGCCGGCGTGACAGTCGGCGCTGATCATCAAGACGGGTTCTGACATGGTGTCCTCGGCAGTGGTGCGTTCGGGCTTCAAGTCAGTGTAAGAACCGCTCTGACGGGTGACAAGCCGCGCGGGGCCCGACGCCGCCGTATCACGTGGGACTAGTTCAATGACGTGGTCCGCGCCGCAGAATCAGCGGCTGTTCGGGTAGAGCTTCCCCTCGAACACCGTGCCCCACACGCCGATCTCGGAGAGTCGCTCGGGTTTGACCCGGTACGGATCGTCGTCCAGAACGGTGAAATCGGCATTCTTGCCGGCGCGGATAGAGCCGATATCGTCTTCGCGGCCCATGATCCACGCAGCATCGATGGTAATGGCGCGCAGCGCGCGGTCCCGGCTGATGCGCTCGGCCGCGGCGTTTTCGTTGCCGTTGAGGGTGACGCGCGTGATGGCCGTTTCCGCCAGGGTTAGCGGGCTCAACGGCGCCATCGGGCAGTCCGAGTGCAGGGCAAAGGGCACGCCAAGGCGTTCCAGCGACCCCAGGCGTACCATCTGGCGGCCGCGGTCCTCCCCCAGCCAGCGTTCGCTGTAGAGGTCGCTCAGGATGTACTGATAGTAGGGGTTGGCCGACACCACCGCGCCGAGCTCGGCGAGCTGGCGATTCTGGTCCTCGGTGGTGTAGGCAAAATGTTCCAGGGTAAACCGGTGATCGACGCGCGGCGTGTTTCGCTGCAACGCGCGCAGCAGGTCGATCATGGCGGCGGCGCTGGCGTCGCCGTTGGTGTGGGCGTGGAGCTGGTAGCCCGCGTCCCAGAACGCCTGCGCCCACTGCCGGGTGACGTCCAGCGGTGCCATCCACACGCCTTCGTGGCCGTCGAGGTAACCGGGAAAGCCGAACTGGGAGAGGCCGGAAAAAATGGCACCATCGAGCATGAGCTTGAAGTGATTGCCGACCGTCACCCGGGCGGTGTCGGCCGCGCGCAGGGCGTCGATCTCCGTCATCGCCTGCTCGATAGTGCGACCCCGGGCGAGGAAGTCGGTAATGATCGGCGTAAGCACCAGTCGCACTGGCGCCTGCACCTGCGACATCACAGCGCGAATCATCGCCGCCTCCTGCGCGGGATTGCCGAATACCCCGATGCCCATATCCATTGCGGTGGTAATGCCGCCGCGCTGCAACAGCGTGAACAGGTTGGCGATACCGGCGGCATAGCGCTGCGGGTCGAACAGGAATGTCATGCGCGGGAGGAGGGCCATTGCGCCACCCTCATAGAAGTGGCCGCGCTCCCAGTCCACGCCGTGTTGGCCGGCGACATCGCCCTCGGTGATGCCGAGCCAGGCGATTGCCGCGTCGTTGGCGATCAGTTCGTGAAAGGAGCGATGCCAGAGGATAACCGGTGTATCTGGAAACAGCTCGCTCAGTTCGGCGCGGTACAGGTCGCCGTGCCACAGCGGATGGTAGCCCCAGCTGATGAATGGCAGTTTCGTATCGGTGTGCTGTGACACGAAGGCCTGCAGTCGCTTGAGGTACTGCGTGGGTGTGGTTGCACCGGGGAAATCTCCGGTCGGCAGGCGCCAGTCGTCCGGCGCGATAAACGGGAACTGTGTCACCACCGCCGGCAGGGAGGGGTGGACGTGCGGGTCGATAAAGCCCGGCATGAGGATCTTGTCTTTCAGGCTCTCGTCGATGGTAGCGCCGCGCTGCGTGATCCACCCCTGCAGCGAATCCAGCGAACCGACGGCCACGATCCGCCCGTCGGCCACTGCTACCGCGGTCGCCTCCGGCAGCGCCGGCTCCATGGTGATGATCTTGCGCGCGGTGTACACCGTGAGCGCCTGTGCGCTCACCGTCGAGCAGGTGATCGCGGCCAGTAACAGGCACGAAGTGGCGAGCAGGCGGGTGGTATGCATGGCGCTAGAGCGTCACCGGCTCGCGCCACATCAGCCACAGCGGCGGTGACGAGGACGCGACCTGGACTTCTTCGACCACCCGGAAGCCGTGGCCTTCGTAAAAATGAATGTTCTCCTCCTTGGAGTTTTCCAGGTAGGCCGGCATCCGCTCTTCGTCGCAGGTGCGCAGCACGTTGCCAATCAGGCCCGACCCCAGTCCCTGCCCCTTGCACTGTGGCAACACGCCAATGGCGAACAGGTAGTAGTGAGGCGTTCGCGGGTGGAAACGCTCGGTGGCAGTGCCGCTGCGGATCATGCGGTACACCGCCCGCATTCCGCCGAGGCGGAAGATATCGACAACCGTGGCGAGGGTGTAGGGCCACTCCACCGGCTGGTCGGGCGACTGCCAGCAGGCCACGCCCCGCTGATCGGTATCCATGTATGTCAGTCCCTGCCCGATAAAGAGCGGCAGGGTAATGCGAAAGAAACCCTCCAGGCTGGGCGGGAAGTTGCACGCCCAGTTCATGACCGGGTCGTCGTGAAAGGCGCGGGCCAGCACGTCGATGGCCTGGTCGAGGTTGTCCCGGTCGACGCGGACAGTGTCGATTTTACTCACGGTACGCTCAGCCCGGC
Organism: uncultured Halioglobus sp.; assembly: GCA_964351485.1. Taxonomy (GTDB): domain Bacteria; phylum Pseudomonadota; class Gammaproteobacteria; order Pseudomonadales; family Halieaceae; genus Marimicrobium. The sequence goes on along the minus strand of CAYGOX010000105.1, from coordinate 2,585 downwards.
TCTGCCACGGCGCAGGGATACAGGGCGGGCAACAGTTCGGCCACCAGGTCGGAGCGGCTGCGCTGGCGCTGGTCCGGGTTGTCGTGCAATGCCTGGTAAACCGGCAGCCACAGCGTATCGCGCGAGACGTCGGTCGGCAGGCAGACGGTACCGGCGCGTTGCAGCATGTGCGCGGCGCCCCACAGGTAGGCGGAAAACTCGGCGACAAACACCTCGGCATTGGGCGCGGTGGTAGCGGGGTCGGCATAGAGCGACGCCTGCCGGTACAGCTCCCAGCCGGAGCGCTCCTGCGCGCCCGCTGACACTGCCGTGAGCAGGAACATCAGGGCCAAAAGGCGCCCTAGAGTTCGTGACGCCACTGCTCAAACCCCCCGTCGACGCTGTAGGCCGCACTGCAGCTCTGCTCTGCGAAATAGTGGGCGGCGCCCTGGCTCATGTTGCCGTGGTAGCAGTAGACGATGACCGGCTTCTCGAAATCCAGGTCCTGGAGAAAGGCCTGTACATTGGCATCGGAGACATTGACGGCTGACTCGACATGGCCGGCCGCAAAGGAGCCCGGGTCGCGGACATCGGCGATCGCCGCGCCACCCTCGGCGATAAGGACCTTGGCCTGCGCCACAGAAATGCGTTGGAAGGACATACTGGCTCCGACGTTGATTGCCCGACCAAGAATAACAGGGCGCCGGTAGTCGCGGCCAGTGCGCCGGCCGGTTCTAGCGTTGGGCGTGGAAGAAGGCGCGGGTGGCCTCATCCGTAGGGTAGAACGCCTCGATGCGCAGTTCGTCCGTGGTGACGTCCTGCGGCGTGCCGAAGGTCGAGATTACCGAGAACAGGCTCAGCGATACGTCGCCCAGGCGCAGTTCCAACGGCAGGACCGGCAGCAGGCTGACGCCCACCGGCACCGTCTCGGGCATCTCGCCGGCGAGGTGCAGCAACGCCTGGTAGTGTTTCATCATCTTCGGGTCGCCCGAGGTGAGCGCCTCGTTGTGCAGTCGCCGCAGGAAGGAGGGCGCGGCCTCCTGCCAGTTTGTCACATACTGGCGCAGGCCCTGCGGGTGTACCGTGAGCAGCGCGAGGTTGACCTCGCCCTCGGGCGTGATGTCATCGACCGGATCGTCCATGTCCTGCGCCAGCGCCAGGAGACCGTCGGCGGCAGGGTTGCGCAGTTTCACGTTCCAGTAGCGGTCCACGACGACAGCCGGCAGCGGCGAATGGTGGGCGAGGATCTGTTGCAGGGCCTCGCGCACCGGCGCCATGTCGGGTTGTTCAAGATCGGTTTCGCGGTAGCTGGCGGCGTAGCCCGCGGCCTGGAACAGCAGGTTGCGGTCGCGCAGCGGAATATCCATCGCCTCCGACAGACGCAGGACCATCTCGCGACTGGGTCGGCTGCGCCCGGTCTCCAGCCAGCTCACGTGGCGTTGCGAGACATTGGCCGCCAGGGCGAGGTCTAGCTGCGAGAGCTTGCGCGTCTGGCGCCAGTGTCGACACATGGTCTGGAATGAGGATGCCTGCCCGGTTGCCGGTTGTACCGCCATCGTGATTACGACCTCTGTTTGTTCGTGCTCGAAAGCCGATTCTCGGCGCGCGGGTATCCGGGGGCAATAACCTCCCAGGTTATTGCCCGGGCTCGCGCTTGTGAGCAGCATAGCGTGAAACCCAACACAGAAGGAGTTTGACCATGTCCCCTAGAAGAACCATCGCGCTGATCCTGCTGCTCCCGTTCCTGGTCCTGACCGTCTACAGTGTCGGCCAGGTCGGTTACCTCGGCCTGTTCGAATACCATCTGCACAGCCCTGCCGGGTGGCAGGTATTTGTCGACCTGGTGATCGCGCTGCTGCTGGTGATGCTCTGGCTGATTCCCGAGGCGCGCCGCAGCGGTCACAACCCCTGGCCGTGGCTGGTCGGCACGCTGTTTCTCGGCTCCATTGCGCCGCTTCTGTACCTGGTGGTGCACGGTGGTGAGCCCGAGACTGCCAACGGGTAGCACCTGCGCCAATCTGATGTTCCGCCGCTGTGGTTCGCCGGGCACACTGGTGTGCTCTATCAGGCTGGCAGCGGGGGGAAATACCTATGGGCAGGGAGGCCCGGGCAGGGAATCACAAAGGGTATACGGAAAGGGCCGAGGACAGCGAGGGCGGGGCAGGCGCGCTGCCCGAAGTGCAGGTGGTCGAGCCGGGCGAAACGATCACCGACCGGCACTACCGTTCGTTCTGTATGCCCTGCGAGCCGCTGGAAGACAGCGGCTCGCCCACGGAACAGTGAGTTGCGGTTACTCCGCCGGGGTCAGTGCGTTGACGTGCTCGAGTGCCTCGGCGTATTCGTTGAGCAGCCGGTAGACAATGTCGCGGCACGATTCGATCGAGTTGATCTGGCCCACCACCTGGCCGATCGGGTTGAATGCGACTTTCTGGCAGTCGCCGCTGCCGGCGTAGCGATGGGTACGACGCACCGCGTCGAAGGTCAGGTAGCCCTGCAGGGGCATTGGCAGCGGGTCGGGCGTGTCGGCGCGCTCCCAGGCCTCGGTCCACTTGTTCTTCAACATGCGCGCGGTCTTGCCGGTGAATGAACGCGAGCGCACGGTGTCC
>CAYGOX010000104.1:586-11045 GCA_964351485.1 uncultured Halioglobus sp. | reverse complement strand
CTGGGCGAACAGGCGCTGTACGCGATCGTGTCCGGTGGTGGTCGCACCACGCTGATGGTGGAAGATCCCGGCGTCGACTTTGACGCGCTGGACGTACTCGGCGCGCGGGTGGAGCACACCGGGCGGCGCGATGGCCTGATCACAATCACACTGGATGCGCCGCCCCCCGGTCCTGCCGCGGTCGTGCGATATACCCTGTCCGGGCAGGAGTAACGCGTGCCGCGCAATCTTCGCCGCAACACTCGCCAACACCTGTCTCTGCTCGCCGCCGTGCTGCTGACCCTGGCCGGCTGTGATCGTTCGACCGAAGACACTGTGCAGCTCGCTGCCGGCGAAGTCGCGCGCATCAATGGGCAGTCGATAATGCATGCACAGTTCCTGCAACGTGCGCAGGCACAGACCGGCAATCACGCCGATGCACTGTCACCCGACGAGCGCCGCGAACTGTTGCAGCACATGGTCGAAGAGCGGTTAATGGTGAACTACCTGCTCGACGCCGGCATCGTCCACGCCAACCCCCGGCTGAACGCTGCCCTGCGCGATGCGCTGTTTGAATCGCTCGGAGCTGCGGTGCCGCAGTCGTCTGCCGCGGCATTGCAGGTGTTTTACGAAGAGCACGGTGCGCAGTTTCGGGTGCCGACGCGGTTGGTGCTACAACGGATGGTGTTCCGCGGAAGCGAGGCGGGCGACCGGGCGGCAATAGCGCACGCGCGGCTGACGTCGGGCGAACCCTTCGTCAGCGTGAAGGCGCAGTACGCCGCGCCGGATCTGCTGGAACTGCCGCGTGAACCGCTCAGCGCCGCCGATTGGGCAACGCACCTGGGCAGTGAGCTGGCTGCCGCGGTGGAGACCCTGCCCAGCGGTGAATTTACCGCGCCACTGCAAACAGCGCAGGGGGTGGTGATTCTCGGTGTGGAGCGCATCGAGCCAGCGCGCAAACCGCCGCTGGCCCAAGTGCAGGAGGAGGTGGTCGCGGCTTTCGAGGCATTTCACAAAAGCCGGGCGTTACAGGCCTTTCTTGCGGAGCAGCAACGCGCTGCGACGATTGTCTACAACGCGTCTCTACTACAGACGTCACAGCAGGCGCCGAACTGATCGGCGCCGTGGTGTGATCAGTCCTGCACGGACTCCCAGTCGTCAGACCCTTCGAGCATCGCAGTCACCCAATCCAGCGCAGTGACGCCACCGGCGGTTTCGTCCAGGCCGTTGAGCAGGAAGGTGTGGCCGTTGCCTTCGGGAATCCAGTAGCGTACGCGATCGGGGTGTGCTGATTCCATCTGCATCATTTCGGGAACCAGTGCGGCCTCGAATGCGTCACCGCCGATGCCCAGGAAAAAGTCGCCGATGACTGAATCCTGCGTGTAGCTCATGAAGCCGCGCCGCACGTTGGGGTCCTGGTCGAGTTGCCAGACCTGGTAGTCGGTGAAGTGACCGTCGTCGGCAATACAGTTGGGGCAGCTTGCGGGCAGGAACGCGGTCTGGTTCCAGTCAGTCTGCAGCAGTTCCAGAAACTCCGGCATGTCGGGCCGGCTGACGCCGACACCCGAATCATTCACCAGGTCGATGGGGACGTCGGGGTACAGGTAGCGCACCAGCGGCAGGGCGAAGGTGGTGCCGAAACCGCCCGCGCTGACGCCGGTCAGGAGAATGCGGCGCGGGTTGGGGAAGGTGCTGACGGCGACATCGAGGCCGGCGGACAGGTTGTGCAGGCCGCGCTGCGGCGACTCGACGGTGCCGTCGTTGTCGTAGTCATTGTCCTTGTCACTGGCGTGCAGTCCGCCGTCACAGTAGGGCAGGTACACGACGTTCCAGTTGGCAACAGGGTTGTTTTCCTGTTCGGGGTTCAATATTCCCAGTGCCGGCAGGCCCGGGGGCGCGGACTCGAACGCCGAGTCGATCTCGGACCAGCGCGCGCCGCCGCCCTGCAAGAAGATCACCAGGTTTTCCGAGCCGGTGTTGCGTGTAGCCATATTGTAGCCGGAGCCGTCCAGGCACAAGGGTCCGTCGCCGACCCCGAAGGCGTGACGGGTGACGTTGCCATCGACCTCACTGGCGCTGGGAGAATACAGGCCCAGGTAGCGGATGATGCCCTGCTCGTAGAGTTCGGCAAACGGCATCTCCCGAGGTGGATCGAAATTGCCGTTGTTGTCGTTGGCGCAGGCCGATAGCAGCAGCGCGGAAGCACAGGCCAGCAGGGTGAGGGGACCGCGCTTGTGCGGCGCCCGAAAATACGCAGTTCGGTTCATTATCATGGGTCTCGTCAGGGGCGGGCAGTTCAGCCCCAAAAATTGTGAATCGGGAGTCAGATAATAGTCCGATTGCCATACCCACACAACGCTCGCACCCCGCGCGGGCGTGGCTGACCCCGGTGGGCGTCACCGGAACGTAGCTGTCAGCCCCCGGGGCGGTTACACTAGCGGCAATGACATCCTGCAGGGGGTCGTATGAAGCACGCAGACATGGAAGAGTCGCTCAACGTTTATGACGAGCCGCTGGTGGCCTGCGGCGAAGACCCGGTGACCGGTTTCTTCCGCGATTGTTTCTGCAATACGGGCCCGCAGGATTTTGGCTCGCACACGGTCTGTGTCGAGGTCACCGAACAGTTTCTCCAGTACACGCGTTTCAAAGGTAACGACCTGAGCACCCCGATGCCACAGCACGGCTTTCCCGGCCTGCAGCCGGGCGACCGGTGGTGCCTGTGCGCCGCGCGCTGGTTAGAGGCACACGAGGAGCAGATGGCCCCGCGCGTGTTTATGCAGCGCACGCACAAGCGGGCCCTCGAGATTATCCCGCTGGCCCTGTTGCGCGAGTTTGCGGTGGATTTGAATTGACGGTGGCAGACGCCGCCGTCCGGCTATATCCAGGGTGGTAACTTTGTCTACAACCAGCAAGAGGGTGTAACTATGAGTGAGGAAAACCAGAACACCGAGGCACCGCCTGCGCCGCAGGCTCCGGCACCGCGCAAGTTCGGCCTCGATACGGTGATTGCGGATGCCAAGGCCGTGCTGACCGGGCCGATGGCATTCTACGAGCGCATGGCGACAACCGGCGGGCTCGCGGAGCCGGCGATTTTCGCTGCTGTGATGGGCGCGGTGAGCGGCCTGATTATTGCCGTGCTGTCGCTCATCGGCTTCGGAGCGGTGGGCGCGATGGCGGCGGGATTTGTTGCCATCTTCATCATGCCGATTGTGGCTGTCATCGGCAGCTTTATTGGCGGCGCGGTGATGTTTGTCATCTGGAAACTGATGGGTTCGGAGCGCAGTTTCGAAGCCTCCTACCGCAGTGTTGCACACGCCACGGCGCTGTACCCGGTGAACGCGCTGATCGGTCTGGTGCCCTACCTCGGTACGATTGTCGGTTTGCTGTGGGGCTTCTACCTGATGTACTGCGCGACCCTCAAGGTACACGCCATCAGCGAGGGCAAAGCGCGCCTGGTGCTGGGTATCCTGGCCGGTGTGATGCTGTTCTTCCAGGTAGGCGCGGAAATTACGACGCGTAACATGCAGGCCAACATGGAGGCCCAGGTGGAAGAGATGGGCGCCTCGATGGAAGATTTCGGCAAGGCCATGGAAAAGCTCGGCACGACAATGGAAGGCGCTAACCCCGAAGAGATGACACCTGAAGAAGCGGGCAAGGCGGTGGGTGATTTCTTCCGCGGAATGAGCGAGGCCATGCAAAAGGCCGAGGCGGAGGCCAGGGCGGCCGCTGAAGAGGCCTCGTCTGCCAGCGAAGGTGCCGGCGGCGGTTAAGTTCCCCGTCGCCTTGCCTGTCGGGCCTCGCTAGTCGTCGAACAGCGAGGCCCAGTTAATACCGTTGATGTGGCCGCCGCCGTCCACATATAGCGTGTTGCCCGTCATGTAGCGGGCTTCCTTGCTCGCCAGGAACAGGGCGACACCCGACACATCCTCGTAGGGGTCGCCCATGTAGCCCATCGGTACCTGTTTGGTCACGCGCCCTGCCATCTGCGGCGCGAATTCGGCCATGGCCTGGAAAGCGGCGGTATTTGCGCCGGGGCAGATCGCGTTCACTGTAATTCCGTGCGGCGCCCACTCACGCGCCGCGGTGCGTGTTAGCGTCCGCAGCGCTTCCTTGGCGACATTGTAATCGGCACTTTCCGGGTGCGCGTTCACGCCGTTGAGCGAGCACAGGTTGATGATGCGGCCGAACTGCGCACTCTTCATCGATTCGAACGCGGCGTTCATCGCCCAGCGCGCGGCAAAGAAACTGCCGTCGAGCTGGCGCTGGAAATCCTCATCGGTTTTTTCTTCCACAGGGTTCAGGCTCGTCGGAGGCACGGCGTTATTGATGATGACCTGCACCTGGCCGAACTGTTTGAGCGCGCCGTTGATCAGCGCTTCCACGTCCGCTTTGCAGGTGACGTCGCAATGCGTGTAGTGCGCGGATTCGCCCAGTGACTGCGCGACCGCTTCGCCCGCCTCGTCGTTGATGTCGGCGAGAACCACCTGGTATCCATTTTCGACAAACCGTTGGGCGAACGCCTTGCCCAGTCCGTCCGCCGCTCCTGTGACCACCGCTACCTGAGCCATGTCGCTCTCCTGTACTTGTGAGTTTGTTATGAGATTGTTGTGGGATGGTTATCCGAATTATTTTCGGCCCTTGCGCCAGGCCGCTGGCGAAACACCATACCAACGCTTGAAAGCCCGACCAAAGTTCGCCGGTTCACGGTAGCCAAGAATCTGTGCAACGTCTGCTATGTTGAGCCGCGCATCGCGCAGGAGTGTCTCGGCGTAGTCGCGGCGCAGTTCCTCCAGCAGCGACCGGTACGTGCACTCCTCGCGCTCCAGCCGGCGAATGAGAGTGCGCGGCGTGGTTGCCAGCGTGTCGGCCGTACGCTCCAGCGTCGGGGGCGCAGCGGCGGTTTCGCTTTGCAGCATCTGGCTGTCGAAGTGGCGCAGCAGGTGGTTGCGGACAATGGCGGCGGTGCTGCCGGACTGCTCGCGCGCGGCGATCAGCTCGCGACACTTCACCAGGTTGGAGCGGTACGCCGCCTCGTCGTGCAGGGGGCTGGGCAGCTGATGCCAGGCCAGCGGGATGGCGAACGACGTGACGGGTTGCCCGAAGCTGACATCGGCGTCATAGGCGGCCATCAGCGCAGCGGCGTCAGGCGGGGCCGGATGGGCAAAGCTGATTTTCACATTCTTGCCCACGCGGTGCCCGAGGATGGCTTCGAGCACCGCTTCGGAGATCTTCATGATGATCTCGGCCAGCCACTGGCCGAACTCGTCGTCGGCCGTTGTATTGTGCATCTGCATGATTTCGTGGGTCGCGCTGGTAACGCGTCGCGTCTCAATGGCGGTTATCCGGCTCGGGTAGAGGGTGGCGATGACATCGAGTGCATCGCCCAGCGTCGGGGCGCTCAGTGCGGCAAAGCCCATCGGTCCGTGGGAGGCGATATTGAACATGGCCCCCAGTTCAGCGGTCCAGGCGCTGGAGGTGGTGTAGCGCCGGTAATTGCGCAGGGCGATGGCCAGGGCCTGTGCGGGGACGAAATCCTGGGTCTTGAGCGCCTCCTCGGTCAGCGCCGTGCCCGCGAGCAGTTCGTCCGCCGGGGCCACGCCCGATCGCAGGACGATGCGCAGGTAGGCGCGTGAGACTTCTGCCGGTCGCTGCATGCCGTGGAGCCTGTATTTGTCACTAAATGACTATTATCTTGTCATTACGTGAAATGGCAACCCGTATCCATCCGGCTACTCTAGTGTCTGAACAAACGCAAAGGTGATAACTATGGCTACGACCTACACCCTCGATCACCCCGAGAAGGGCCGTATCGAGTATACGGACAAGAAGCGTTACCTCTGGCTGTCCTCGCTGTTCATGCCGGTGTTCCCGATGCTGGGCATCGCGTTGTACTACCTCTTTGATTCGCAGTGGATGCTCGCCTTCCCGCTGCTGTTCAGCTATGTCGTGATACCGGTGCTGGATTACGCGCTGGGCTCGGACGAAAACAATCCGCCCGAGGAGATCGTGCCCCAGCTCGAGGAGGACAGGTATTACCGCCTGCTCACCTGGTTCACGGTGCCGATGCACTTCATCGTGCTGGTGGCCATCGCCTGGTTTGTCGGCACGCAGTCGCTGACGCTCTGGTCCGTGCTGGCGCTGGCGGTCACCGCCGGTTCCTACAGCGGCCTGGGAATCAACACCGCGCACGAACTGGGGCACAAGAAGCCGGCGTTCGAGCGCTGGCTGGCCAAGATCGTGCTGGCCGTGCCGACATACGGACACTTCTGCATCGAGCACAATCGCGGTCATCACCGCGACGTGGCGACCCCGGAAGATCCCGCCAGCGCGCGCATGGGTGAATCGATCTACAAGTTTGTTATTCGTGAAATTCCAGGCGCTTTTCGACGCGGCTGGGACGTGGAAAAGGAGCGCCTGGCGCGCAAGGGCAAGAGTGTGTGGAGCCCGGAGAACGAGATTCTCCAGTCCTATGCCATCAGCGCTGTGCTGCAGGGCGGACTCATCCTCGCGTTCGGCCCGATCATGATCCCGTTCCTGGCCATTCACAACTTCTGGGCCTGGTTCCAGCTGACCAGCGCGAACTACATCGAGCACTACGGTCTGCTGCGCGAGAAGGAGGCAAGCGGTCGGTATGAGCGCTGCAAGCCCCACCACAGCTGGAACGCCAACTTCATCTTCAGCAACATCGCGCTGTTTCACCTCGAGCGCCATTCCGACCACCACGCCAACCCGACGCGGCGCTACCAGAGTCTGCGCAACTTCGAGGATATTCCGCAGTTGCCCAACGGTTACTACGGCATGTACCTGCTGGCCTACGTGCCCTGGCTCTGGTACAAGGTGATGGACAAGCGTGTGCTCGAACTGCCGCACATCCGGGGTGACCTGAGCAAGGTCAACATCGATCCGTCGCAGCGCGAGCGTATCTACCGGCAGTACGGTGGCGGCGGGCATGTCGTCCACGCTGCCTGAGTCTGTCAACAGAGGTTAGTGCGTATGGCCAGGTACCAGTGTCCCGGGTGTGAGTATGTCTACGACGAGGCGGTCGGCGACGACCATGAAGGCTACCCGCCGGGGACACCCTTCGAGGCCCTGTCCGACGACTTTACCTGTCCCGATTGCGGTGTGCGCTACAAGGAAGATTTCGCCCGCCTGCCGGACTAGGCATCGGGCCGCAGCCTGTCCAGCGCCTCGATCCTGAGGCGCTCGCCGCCGACAAAGTGGCGCTCGCGCAGTTCGTTGATCAGCCGGGCTCGCTCGGCCTCGGGGTAGGCACTGTCGGATTCGATGATCAACAACTCGCGGCGGTAGTCCTCCACCCGCTGTTGCCACTGGCCACGTTGTTTATCCAATTCTGCCAGCCGTTGTGCGGCCTCGGGCCCCACCGTCTGTTCGCGCAGCGCATACAGTGTTTCATCCGGTGCGCCCTGGTCCCGCAGTAACTGTTCTTCGCGCCGCAGTGTGGCAATGGAGCGATTGCGCTGGTGCACGGCGACGACGGCCGGTGCGCTGTCTGCTTCCAGTTGCGCCAGTTGTGCCTGTTTTTCCGCGGGCGTCAGCGACGGGTCGCGTGCAATGGCCTGGCGCGAGAGCAGGTAGTGATCGATGTCGTCTTCCTCGCGGAAAAACGCGCGGGCCACGTCCGGCGCCAGGTAGTCACTGCGCATGGCGACTACTTCGCGGCGCACCGCGAGTATCTGTTCAAGGTCAACTGCTGATGCTGTCGCCGACATGCCGCGCAGGGCGAGCACCTCACCCACCGCGTTGCGGTACTGCAAATAGCTTTCAAGGACGGCCACCGCGCGTTCGAAATCGGCGGGGGTGAGTTGCTGTCCGAGATCGTATCGAATACGCGCGACGATAACGGCTAGCGATTCTTCACCCAGCGCGGTGAGGTAGTACTCGAACAGCCGGCGCAGCGTCACATCGACCACCAGCGCACCCTGCGCATCCAGCGTCAGCGCCGCGGGGCGTCCGGCCCCGGCCAGCGATGCCGGCAGCGACTGTTGGAGCTCAACGGGCAACGATGAGGTTTCGGCGTCGTTGCGGACAATGTCGGAAAGAACGGCAGGATCCAGGGACGCCTGTCGCGGCGGTGTGTGCTCAGCCTGGCCCGCTGTTGGCGTCGGTGAAGCGTTGGGCGGTACGCTCGCGCGCCACCAGACAATACCCAGCAGGACAACGCAGGCCAGGCCCGCCGGTAACAGTTTGCGCTTCATGCTCGCAGACAATGCAGCCAGTTACCGACGGTACGCACGTCGCTGACCTTTACAGTCCCGCGTCCTTGAGGCGCCGGGCGTGGGCCGTGTAGATCGGCAGGGGCGAGGACGTGAACAGCCCGCGCAGCGCGAACAGGCCGTTGACCTGGTCCAGGTGGTTCAGGGTGTAGTCATCGCGGATATTGTCGCCCAGGTGCATGGAGCAGCGTTCGACAAGGCCGTCGTTTGCAGCGCCGTGAAGCACGCTCGTCACGGCCAACACGCCGTCGAAGGGGTCCAGCACATTGCTGTTGAACACGGCCGAGTAAGTGCCGCCCCAGGAGTAGTACCGCACGCCGTTGACCACGTGATTACCGTCGTTCACCGAGTAGTCTTTCACCCAGGTGGGCCACCACCACGGGCCGGTACGCACATTGGGTGTGGTGCGGCACGCGCCGTTGCGCAGGCCCTGTGGGTACTGGGCGTTGAAGGCGGCGGCGCCGTCGCTGTTCAGCGCCTGTAGCGCGGCGAGGGCATTCTGCTGCTGCGACGGATCGCCTGACAGCACGGCAATTAAAGACCCGATCGCGTTGCCGATCGCTACCGCAGCGCCTTCCAGTGGCGAGTCGCTGATAATGTCGGCGACATCGCTGCCATAGTGTGGGCTGCCCACGGAAGTGACCGAGGCGACAAGGTCCGGCCGCACCGCGGCGACATAGCGTGAGGTCGGCCCGCCCTGGGAATGTCCGATCAGGTTGACCCGGGCAGCACCGGTGATCGCCAGGACGGTTTCAATGTAGTCGAGCAACTCTTCACCGCGAACCTCGTTGCTTTCCCAACCGGTGAGCTGCGGGGTGAAGACCTGGGAGGCACCCACCCCGGCAAGCGCGTTTTCAACGCCGTAAAAATAATCGAACAGCAGGGTGTCAAAGCCCGAGAGGCCGTGGACCAGTACGATGGGATAGCGCACCGCGCCGGAGTTGTCGGCGGCGGCGCTATGGCTGGCGACGAACTGGCCAAGGGTCAGTAGCATTGCGAGCAGACAGGCGAGCGGGTAGTGACGAAACGACGGGTTTTTCATAGCGATAGCTCCGGACCTTGAAATTATTGGTATGTCAGGTACAGCGGTAAAACTATTGCGCAGGCGGTGCGCGATGTAAAGCGTTCAAGGGCGGCTGGCTATCTGGCCGGCGGGATCCACCGCGCCAGCGCGGCCTGCAGATCCTCCAGTGCAATGGGCTTGGACAGGTAGGCGTCCATGCCGGCAGCGAGGCAGTTTTCTTCCTCGTTCATCAGCGTGTTAGCGCTCAGAGCAATGATAGGTGCACGCGTGCCGGCTGGCTCGCTGTCCCGCAGTCGCCGGGCAAGTTCATAGCCGTCTACCTCGGGCATCTGCAGGTCAGTCAGTAGCATTGCATAGTCGCCCGATTGCCAGGCCGCGAGGGCCTGTGCGCCGTTCTCAGTGAAATCCGCCTGGTAGCCCAGTTCGTGCAGCTGGTATTCGAGCACGGCGCGGTTGGTGGCGTTGTCTTCGGCGACGAGGATGAGCGCATTGTCCGCAATCGCCGCCGCGCGGCTCGGTGTACAGTGATCGCTGTCGCGTTGGGCCTGGATCGAAATGTCTGTCAGTGGGCCGCGCGCGAGCGGATCATCAATGACATCCGCAGTGGGTGCGAAGGGCAGCGTGGCCACGAAGGTGGTGCCCTCGCCGGGCGTGCTGGTGACCGTAATTTCGCCACCCATCAGTTGGGCCAGACGCTGTGAGATCGTCAGTCCCAGTCCGGTACCGCCAAATCGGCGGCTGGTTGACGCATCCGCCTGTGTGAAAGGCTCAAACAGGCGCGAAAGGGTATCGCGGTCCATCCCTATCCCGTTGTCGGTGACGCTGAAGGCGATGACAACTGCGTCGTTGTCCGCGCTCACGCAGCGGGCGATGACCTGTACCAGGCCTGCCCGTTCCGGCACGTTGGTGAACTTGATGGCGTTGTTGATCAGGTTGGTGAGAATCTGGCGCAGGCGTTGGCCGTCGCCTCGCAGTGCCGGCGGGAGCGCCGGATCGATGCTGGTCGAGAGCGTAACCTGCGACTTTGTGGCCAGGCTGGTCAGCATGCTGCAAAGATCGCGCACGATGTCGGCTGGCGAGATGGTCGTCGGGTCGATCTCGAGTTTTCCCGCCTCGATCTTGGACAGGTCGAGCACGTCCTCGATGATACCCAGCAGCGAATCGGCAGACTGCTGGATGAGTCGGGCCACATCGGCCTGGTGATCATCCAGGGTGGTGGTGC
>CAYGOX010000104.1:316-576 GCA_964351485.1 uncultured Halioglobus sp. | reverse complement strand
ACACTTCGGTAAGACCGATCACGCCGTTGAGCGGCGTGCGGATCTCGTGACTCATGGTGGCCAGGAAGGCTGACTTGGCGCGGTTGGCGTCGTCCGCCTGGCGTCGCGCAGTTTCCAGTTCCTCCATGTGTTCGATATCGTCTGTTATGTCCTGGTTTACGCCCACCAGGCGCCGCGGCCGTTCACCATCGCCTTCGACCAACATACCATTGGCGCGAATCCAGCGGATCCGCTCGCCGGGAAGTCGCGTGCGGTAAATT
>CAYGOX010000104.1:0-306 GCA_964351485.1 uncultured Halioglobus sp. | reverse complement strand
GGTCGATACGAGTGTTGTCGCGGACTGCCGCCTCGTGCGCGATGAAACACGCGTCGCGGTCTTCAGACATGGTTTGATCCAGCCATTCGCACGGATCGGGCGCTCCCTGGCGAGGATTGCGCTCGTACAGTTCGAACATGCGGTTGTTCCACGTCAGTTTGCCGGTCTCCAGATCCTGCTCCCACAATCCCAGCGACGCAGATTCCAGCGCCAGCGTCAGCCTGTTGGAGACTTCTTGTAAACGAACCTGCTCCGCCTTGCGCCCGGTGATGTCGCGCACGATCGCGGTGAAAGACGTATGCCGGC
>CAYGOX010000103.1:0-11057 GCA_964351485.1 uncultured Halioglobus sp. | reverse complement strand
GGTCTGCGGGTACTGCACCAGCGAACTGTCTGCGGAGACCACCAGAATTTGCGACAACGCGAACGCCATCCGCTGGCGCAGCTGGTCATCGCCCTCGATCGCGGCCTGCCAGAAGGCGTCGGACGCGAGGAACAGAACGTCGTCGCGCACCATGCCGCGCTCGTCACGAAACTCACCGTCCGGCCCGAAACCCGCCAGCACCGTTGGCAGCAACAGGGTGGCCGGCTTGTCAAACTCGTCCAGCAGCCACTGCTCCGCCCCGGTGTCGATCAGCGCATCGATCTCGGCGCGTCCCGGACCAAAGGTGGCCTGGCTTAAAAAACGCGCGGCGTCGGCTTCGGACAGCGGTTCAGGCGGTGGCTCGGGCGGCGGTGTAACAGGCGGTTCAACGGGAGGGTTAATCGGGGTGCTTCCCCCGCCACCCCCGCCACCGCAGGCCAGCAGCACCGCGCCCAGGCCTAGCACGACAACCGATCGCAGTCCTCGACGGATACAGGTACGCATGATCCTCTCCACACTCGTGTTTGAGGCTATGTGTCCCCTGTACGGCCGCCATATGACAGCCGGGAAGGATTTTTTTCAGAACATACCGGGGCGCGGCAGCGCCGCGATCAGACGAAGTGCAGTGCCTGGGCGGGGAAATTGCCAAGGCCGGGCAGGGCCGATCCCAGTTGGGCCTCGTCCAGTCCATACCAGGCGCCCAGCGGCGCGGCAAACTGCTCCACCGAGGTGGTGGGAATGAGACGGCCGTTCCCGGCGTCCTGGGCGTGACCCAGGGTCATCTCGGGCACCTCGCCGTAGATATCGCCTCCGGCCACGGAACCGCCGACGACGAAGTGATGACCACCCCACCCGTGGTCCGTGCCATCGCCATTCACCGTCAGTGCACGACCAAAGTCCGCCGCGGTGAATGTGGTGACATCGTTCTCAATGCCCAGCTCGCGGGTGGCGTTGTAGAACGCCGCGATCGAATCGGCGACATCCTGCTGCATCCTGGGCAGGTCACGGGCCTGTCCCGAGTGGGTATCGAAACCACCACGGGCCACGAAGAACACCTGCCGGGTCGCGCCGAGCCGGTCGCGGGCCGCCATGGTCCGCGCGACGGCGCACAGTTGGGCACCCAGGGAGGTCTGTGGGAATTGTGTGTCGATGCGGGGGCTCTGCCCAAGGGCCTGATCCAGCGTCTCGTTGGCGCGCAGGGATACCCGGGAGATGTTGACGTAATCGCGCTCGAACAGGTTGTCGCGTCGGGCGCCGGAGGTTTCGAAGTGCTCGCGCAGTACGTCGCCCAGCGGTGTGCCGGAGTAGTAGTCGAGCAGTCCGATAGCGGGCACCCCGCCGGGGCTCACCTGGAAAGACGACACCGCGTCACCGGTGAGGAACACCGAGTTACCCGCCAGGGAAATCTGGGAAAACACCGTATCGCTATTGGCCCCCGCTGCGACGGCGGCATCACCGAAGCGACCACCCCAACCCAGCTGGGAACTTTCGGGGCCGAATGACATCCAGGTCGACTGCTGGTCGTTGTGGGAAAACAGCCGCGCGGGCAACGCTCCACCGCTGTGAAAGCTGTCGCGGTCAGTGGGACGCAGGAGCGGCCCGACATTGGCCACGACGGCGGCATTACCGCTGTCAAACAGTGAGTGCAGTGACCGCATCTGCGGCGGCAGCGCAAACTGGCGCCCGCCGCTGACCGGGGTCACGGGGTCCAGTGGCAGGAGGTTAGACTGCGCCCGGCTCGATCCACCGGGTTGAGCCGCGTAGGCGCCCAACAGGGTTCCGCGAATATCGCTGTATTCACGGTAGGACGCATCGTCGAAGGGCAGCAGCGTGTCGTGACAATCCATACCGCCATACAGGAACACACAGACCAGCGCGCGGTAGTCGCTGCCTCCCATGGCCAGGGCCGGGCTGCTACCGAGCGAGCCGAGCATGGAAGCGCCGGGCATGAGCATCGGCATGGCCAGGGCTGATTTGAGAAAGGAGCGGCGATTCTGCATGACAGGTAATCCTTGTGATTTCGCGTTAGCGCTGGACCAGGTATTCCGGGGTCGTCATAACCATCAGACTGGCCAGTTGTGCGCGCAGCAAAAGGTCGGTGTCGGTCTGGGCCGGGAGCAGGTTGAGCGCCTCGATGATGCGCGCGCGGCTGTCGCTGCGCAGGCCGCCGTAGGTCAACAGTGTGTCGAGGTGATCCAGGAGCGCTTCGGGGTCGTGCGCCAGCGCCGACTGGGCACTGTAGTCGGGCTGGAACGTTCGCGGACCGCCGTCATCCTCCATGTACGCATCCAGGCCGAGAGCGAAATAGGACATGAAATTGGGGTAACTGACTACCGCGCTGGCCGTGGTGATCTGCAACTCCGGTGCCGTCAGTCCCGCCTCGCCCGTGGCAGTGCCGGGCGCGACGTAGCCCGGGTTATAGAAATTGAAGACCGATGGCGAGCGGAAGGCGTGCTGGCCAAGCGATTCCGCGCCGTATGTATCGCGCAGACCCTCCCGCCGCGCCGCATCGGCGCTGTTGACTTCAAACGCCCGCGCCCAGTGCGTGAAACGCAGCACCGGCTCGCGCAATTTGCCGAATCGCCGATTGCGTTCGGCCGCATCACGATCCCTGGCGTCAACATCGAACAACACCGCGGCGAGGACCGCCCGCAGGTCGCCGCGCCGGCCGTTGCCGACAATGCGACCGGAGGGAAGCACATAGCTGCCCGCGTCAAAGGCCCCGGCGACGCGCGCCACATAAGCCGGCCGCGGGGCGCTGGTCACGAAGCGCTGAATCAGTTGCCTGCCGATAAACGGGCCGACATTGGGATGACCGACGATCGCATCGAGCGCCATATCGATCGTTTCGTCGCCAGGCGTGCCGGCCGGTATGGTCGTCCCGAGGAACCGTTTGCTTTCCGGTGCATGGAACTGGTCGAACATCGCCAGCGGCTGCGCAAAGGCAGCGGGATCGATCTCGGGAAGCGGCACGTTGTAGGCATAGCCGGCTATGCTGAGCCCGGTGAACACCTTGGCCAGTTCCGTGATGTCTGTGTTGTCGTACAGTTCCCGCTGCCTGCCCTGCCCGTCCACGACCGGCGTGCCGTCGCGATTCAGCTCGACCAATCCCACGGTGAACAGTTGCAGAATTTCGCGCGCAAAGTTTTCATCGGGTACGCGACCGGACGGCAGGTGGGCGCGACGGTTGCGCATGTAGGTGAGATAGGTCGCCATCGCCGGCGAGTACACCACCGCTTCGAGCAGATCGCGGTAGTTGCCGAATGCCCCGTCGGACAGAATATCGATATAGTGAGCGACCTGCTGCGGGTTCTGGTTGAGTTCGCTCTTGAACGACACGACCAGAATCTGGGACAGGGCGTACGCCATGCGCTGGCGCAACTGATCGTCCGCCTCGATCACGGTCTGCCAGTGCAAATCAGACGGTAACGTCTCCAGCCCGTCAAGCAGCTTGCCCTGCGCGTCGCGAATCTCGCCGTTGTCACCGAAGCTGTCCAGCACCGTCGGCAGGATCAGCGACGCGGGCTTGTCCAGTTCGTCTAGGAACCACGCTTCCAGGTCGCTCCGGGTGAGCGCGTCGATGGACTGCCGCGTCGGGCCGAAAGTCGCCTGGCTCAGAAAACGCGACGCCTCGTCAGCGTCGGGAGAAACAGGCTCCCACGGCGGAGCGGGCGCCGGAGGTGGCTCAGGAGAAGTGACAGGCGTGCCGGGATCAACCTGGGTTTGGGGTCCCGGCGAGGCGGCGCCGTCGAGCGGTGTGGTAGAACCGCCACCCCCGCCACCGCCACCGCAGGCGTACAGGGACAGAGTGATCAGCAGAATGTTGGCCAGCCGGAGCCCGGGCCATTGACGACAACACATAGTTCCTTTCACGTCCCTGTGCAGAGAGTCGAAAATGCAATCGCGAACAAGGCACGTCGCGATGTGCGGTAATGCTTCGACTATCGGCGCGGTGTGAAAGGCGCTTTAGGTGATTGGGTCAGGAACCCTGTAAAAGCAGGTGTAACGCGGGCAGACGCCGCACGAACATGCTGGAAGTGTGACGCACGTCACGTGAAGGGTCGAGGGTAAACTGGCGGGTCGACCGCAACAGCGCGGCAAGAATTTCGCGTGCTTCCATGCGTGCGATCCTGGCGCCGATACAGAAATGAATCCCGTGACCGAAGCCGAGATGCTCCCCGGTGTTACCGCGGTTGATATCCAGCTCATCGGGCTGGTTGAATACCTCAGCATCGCGGTTGGCTGAGGCCCACAGCAGGAACACACGGGATTTTTCCGACAGCGACAGGCCGCCCAGGTGGGTATCCTGGATCACCTCCCGGTAGTGGCCCCGGAACGGCGATTCGAGCCGAACCACCTCCTCGATGAAGCGCTCAATCAACTCCGGAGATCGGCGCAGCCTGCCCTGCAGCACCATGTCCTGCGCCAGCAGGCGCACGGCACTGCCGATCAGGCTCGACGTGGATTCACCGGCCGCTCCCACCAGCACCACCAGGATGCCGACGGCATCCTCCTCGCTGATCTGACCCTGCGTTACGCCCACGGCCAGTTCCTGGAGCAGGTTCGCAGGTTCCGCCACGGGCGCACTGGCCAGCGCGGCACCGAAATGGGCCCGCAGGTATGCGCGCATGCGTTCGACTTCGAGCCCCGCGGCTGCCAGGTCATTCAGTGTGGCCGTACCGGAGAGGATTTCGCCGCCACTGAAGGCCCAGTCGAGCAGCTTGTCGGTATCCTCCAGCGGCAGGCCGATGAGCCTGGCCGTCACGCGCACCGGGATCAGGTTGGCCAGTGGTGCCACACAGTCGCCGCCACCCCGGGCGACCAGCGCGTCTACCCCGTCAGCGGCCCAGTCGGCAACCTCGGCCTGCAGGGCCTCGACGCGACGGGAGTTGAAGTGCGGCAGCACCAGACGCCGGTGTACCGCGTGAAAGGGTTCGTCGGCATTGGCGATTGCGTTTACCGTACCGCCGAGCGAAGCCAGGTCGAACAGGGCCGGTTTGCCCTCGTCGGAGGTCATCAGGATACCCGTCAGATTCGCCGAGTAATCCTCCTGGTTGCGCAGGACCTGGTGAATGAGATCCCAGGACGCCACAAGGTACACCGGCGTGCCGGGGACCCGGTAAACCGGTGCCTCGTCTCGCAATGCCCTGTAATACGGATACGGGTCTTCGATCACTGCGGGATCGAGAATCTGGTGTGTAATGGGTGAACCCTCGGACACTGGTTATTGTTGCTTGCTTTATTATCGCCGAAGGACCAAGCGTACCACAGCGTAGCGGCACAGTTGAACGCATTGCACCGCGGGTCAGCGCAAGGTGGTGTTGGCCGTTTCGCGCAACATCCACAGTACAGGCGGCAGTGCAAGCAGCGCGACAAACGCCATCCAGGTCAGCGCCAGGGCGTGAGTGCCCGCGAGGTTATAAAGCACTCCCTCGATGGCGAGTCCACAGGCCGCACCCAATACGGTAAACAGAATGCGCAGCGTCGACGCCGTGGAGCGACACGACGTGGGAAAGAGTTCGCCGGCCAGTGTATGGGTTACCAGATCGACCACCAGGAAAGTGAACAAGGTCAGGCACCAGGCCAGCGGCAGCCAGATGCCAGACCCGTTATAGAACAACACCACGGCGCCCACGTTGACGACCACCGCTACCGCCAGCACCGGGCGCCGGCCCATGCGATCAGACGCGCGCCCCGCCAGCAGATTGCCGACAACGGCAAACACACCGGAGACGATAAACAGTGCGCTGACCCCCAGGGTGGAATAACCGTGGCTCTCCTGCAGGTACTTGGACATGAAATTGATCACGGCGGTGACGTGAAACCAGAATGCCAGGGTAATCACTGCCAGGGTAAGCAACGCGTAACGGTGTCGGGTGACTATCTCGCTCAGCGGCGCGAACAGCGCGCCACGAGGCGGCGGATCGGCCCGAAACAGGGGCGACTCGGGCAATCCCCGGCGAATCCAGAACACCAGCAGAATCGCGACTCCCCCGAGGACGTACAGCGCGCGCCACTGCCCGGGCAGGTGATCGACAAACGCGTACAGGACCGAACCCGTGCCGGTTCCGATACCGCCCATGGCCGCGAGAAACCCGACACCCCAACCGCGATGCCGCGCCGGCAGCGATTCCAGCGCGTACACCACCGCGAGAATCTCCTCCAGCGATCCGAACAGGCGAACCATGGATTGGCAGAACATGAACTGATCGGCCGTCTGGGCGAATGCGGTCGCCAGCGAGAACAGCGACATGCCCAGCAGCGTTACCACCAACAGTCGCCGCCGCCCGGCCCGATCGGCCACCAGCGCCAGCAACAGGTCCGGTAACGCGCCGAGCCGAATGACGGCGAGCATACTGCTGAGTTCTTCCTCGGGGATGGCGAAGCTGGCCTGGACGTGAGGCACGACGAGCGTCAGGGTGGTGAGGTCGTAGTGCCCCAGCACGAACGCCGCCCCGAGAATCAGCATCAGGCGAAGATCGGCGCCGGACAGGTCTCTGGGAAACAGGAAGTGCAGCACGCTTGGGCGTGTAACTGGCATTAGCGGGGTCGGAGTGTGCTGATGCGCCGCACTGCGCCGTCAGAACGGGCCCAGGTCGTCCAGCAGCCGCTCCCGGATAATCTGCGTCCAGATCGCGTAGCCGCTATCGCTCAGATGCAGGCCATCGAACATATAATTTTCTTCCAGGGGCGCACCGTCCGGACCGAGCAGCGCCGGGCCTGTGTCGATGATGTGCAGGTTCTCGTGGCCGGCACTGTACTGGGCGATCAACGCGTTCGTGCGCTGAGCGATCGGCCAGACTTCCCAGCGCATGAGACTGGGAGTGATGTTGATAAAGTAGATCGGCAGCTCGGGATTATCGCGCGTCACGCGTTCGACAAACTCGCGGTAGCTGGCCAGCAGGACCTCGGGTTCTTTACTGGCCCGGGGGTCAATATCGTTGGTCCCGGCGAAGATCACCACCGCGCGCGGTTGCAGGTTGCTCACCAATCGATCCGAGTAATGCACCACGTCGTTGAGCTTGGCGCCGCCAAAACCGTGCTGGACGACCGGGATCGGCTGCATGTCCATGTGCAGCGAATCCCACAGCCGGATGCTGGAGCTGCCGACAAAAACCACCGGAACACCCGGCGGGTACAGCCCGCGCGAGGAGTCTTCCAGCGAAGCGATATCGGATTCCCATACCAGCGGATCCTCACTCGTGGCTTTTTGAATCTCCTGGTAGAGCGTGTAAGCCGGCCACAGGGACGCCAGGACCAGGAGTCCGATACCTATTCCAAGTAACCTGAATGCGCGTTTCATTAGCGGCAAGCCCCCTGTGTTTATTGCTTTTTCTTGCGAGCGCCGAGCGCCGTCGCCCCGACGCATCCCGTAATGTAATCGGCGCCAGAGGAACAATCCAGTGAAAAGCTGCTGCAACTTGCGCGCGTCTGCGTCAGACTAGGCGCGCCTGACACTTTGGAGAACACCGCGTGGCAATCAACTGGTACCCGGGCCACATGCACAAAGCCGCCAAAGCCATGCGCGAGGCGCTCCCCGATGTCGACCTGGTGATCGAACTGCTGGACTGCCGCCTGCCCCACAGCAGCCAGAACCCGATGATTGCCGAAATCGCCGGTAGCAAGCCGAGTATCAAGGTGCTGAGTAAATCCGACCTGGCCGACCCTGAGACCACAACGGCGTGGCAACGCCACTTCGAACAGCACCAGTCGATCCGGACCTTTCGCTCGACACTCGCCGATGACGACAAGGCACAACAGATCACCGCCCTGGTCGATGCGCTGGTGCCGGCGCCGGCGAAATCGCGCAACCACGTACTGGCGATGGTGCTGGGGATTCCCAATGTCGGGAAATCCACGCTCATCAACGCCGTCGCGGGACGCAAGATCGCCCGCACCGGCAACGAACCGGCGATCACCCGTGGTTTGCAACGCATCCGCATTCACGAGCGCCTGCAGTTTCTCGATACGCCCGGCGTGCTGTGGCCCAAGATCGCCGACCCCGACAGCGGCTATCGCCTGGCCGCGAGCGGCGCGATACGCGACACCGCCATCGACATCGAGGAAGTGGCCTCGTGGCTGTGCGGCTACCTGCTGGAGGCCTACCCTGCCCTGCTGCTGGAGCGCTTCGGGCCGGGCCCGCTGCCTGGGACAGAGTTCGAACTGCTGGAGCACATCGGGGCGATGCGCGGCTGCCTGCGTGGCGGCGGCCGCGTCGATATCGCCAAGGCCTCGGCATTGATCGTCAACGAATTTCGCGCCGGGACACTGGGGCGCATTTCCCTGGAAACACCGGCAATGCTCGACACACCATGCAACCCCCCCGACTGATCCACTGGAGCCTGCTGGGCTTCCTCAGCATCGCCTGGGGATTCGCGTTCTACCTGATCGCGGTCGCACTGGGTTCCTTCGGACCGCTGACGCTCGTCGCCATCCGCCTGCTGGTCGGCACCTTAACGTTATACCTGCTGATGCGATGGCAGGGCTTCCGCCTGCCGCCGCCGGGCCGCTGGTGGCCGCGATTCACCCTGCTGGCCATTACCGGCAATGCCCTGCCCTTCACCTTGATCGCCTGGGCGGAGACACGCATCAGCAGCGCGCAGGTGGGACTGCTGATGGCGCTCATGCCCATCAGCACCATGGCCCTGTCACACTACTTTGTCCCGGGCGATGCGTTTACACGCAGCAAGCTGATCGGTGTCGTATTGGGATTTGCAGGTGTGGCGGTACTGGTGGGCGGCGACCTGGTCGGGGGATACGACACCGCCGCGCTGGTAGCGCAGGGGGCGGTATTAATCGCGACGCTGTCCTACGCGATCAACTCGGTGTATACCAAGCGGGTACCGGCCATCAATGTGCTGGTCATGGCCGTGGGGGCGCTGTTGGTGGCCTCGCTCATCATTCTGCCGCTCGCGCTGTACCTGGAGACACCTGACTTCCGCTCGGCGGCGCCGACCGATGCGCTGGCCGCCCTCGCACTGGGGGTTGTCTCTACCGGCCTGGCGACCTGGGCCTACTTCCGGGTGATTTCCGACTGCGGGCCGTCGTTCCTCTCGCTGATCAACTACATTATCCCGGCCATCGCCTTTGCCGCCGGGGTCTTCTTCCTCGGCGAAAGCGCCAGCGCCGCCCAGTTTGTCGGCCTGGCGGTGGTGCTGCTGGGAATCGGCCTGACCCAGCGCCGCAACGGCGCGTGATCAGTCGCCGCAGGCGGTAATCGCAACCGGGATATTGCCCATGCGCGGCATACCGGTAATGGGGTCGTAGTCCTCATCGGAGCGCACCAGGCGCCCGGTGTTCGCTCCCAGCTCGTGATAGCGATCGTCCTCGTCCACCAGGCCGCCGAAAGCGTGCGCGATGGAGACAACGCCGGGGCGCAACGTATCGTCGGCCTCGACCTTCGCCACGATCGCATCGTGCGCGGTGCTGATGCGCACCATGTCACCGGCCGTCACACCGACCCGCTCGATATCTGAGGTGTGCATCCACACCGGATTCCACGGCTGCCCGCCATTGAGGCGGGCGATGGAGCGACCGGAGGAATTCATGAAGTTGTTGTGCCGGCGCGGTATGTAGCGAAATGGGAATGCCTCTGACGCGTGCTCGGCCTGGTAATCCTGCGCATAGACTTCGGCCAGTTGCGCCATCATGGTCTCGTCGCCGCACTGCAGCCTGGCCTCGCAATCGGGCTCGCGCGGCTCCACGCGCACGTCGACATCGAAGATCTTGCCGTGTGGATACTGCTTGACCTCTTCCAGCGGAATCCGCGAGTGGGCGCACATGGTCGCGTAGAAATCTTCCGTCTTCGGTTTGTCGGTGCGACTCACCGACATGAGCTCGTAGGGCGCCTCCTGAAAACGGGAGAATCCGAACGAACAGGCAAAGTGCAGGTCGAGGTCGAGGTGGTTGGCCATGCGGTAAAAGAAATCCCACTCCTCGATCAGGTCGGAATCATGCGGCACGTCGGCCACCGCGTCGGAGTACTGGGCGTAGGCGCCGGTGAAACCGATGCCGGTGCCAAAATACTTGATGGCCTCCCCGCTCTGGCTCATGCCGGGTGTCTCGAGCGTTTGCTTGCACGCGATCACGTAGTCGGCCACGCGCGCCGTGCTCGACATCTCCACGTCCAGCGTCACCAGCAGATCCAGTGCCTCCATGGCGCGCTGCGTCTTTCGCTGGTCAGGCCACGCCGCCATCGGGTTGCCGCCGATGCAGATCAGGGCCCGCACCTGCCCCTCCCCGGGCAGGAGAATTTCGTCGGCCAGCGCTGCGGTGGGCAACCCGGCGGCCGTATCGGTGAGCCCGCGCACACGCATCCGCTCGCCAAAACCCCAGGCCTGGAACGGCGCGAACGCCTGGGCCCGCGGCGTATAGGCGGGCAACATGGCGTTGGGGCGCGTCACCGTTTCCCCCTCGCGCGCGTAGGCGCCGCACACGGTGTTGAGACAGGCCAGCAGGTAATCCTTGAGATTGCAGTACATGGAGAAACTCGGCCCGGTACCGCTGTTGGCATGGCGCACGCCGGCAGTGGCGAACAGACGCGCGGCGGCCTGAAGATCCGCGGCCGCTATGCCCGCGCGGTCGGCGACATAGTCCGGCGTGAACGGCGCGACCGCCTCGCGCAGCGCATCCAAACCCTCGACATTGGCCGCCACGAACGCCTCATCGTGCAGTCCCTCGGTGAGGATAATGTTGATCATCCCCGCGAGAATAGCGTGGTCCTCGCCGGGGCGGCACTGCAGGTGAATCGCCGCCTTGCGCGCAGAGTCCGAAACGCGCGGGTCGATGACGATCAGTTGCAAACCGCGCGCCTGCGCGTCCTTGAGTTTCTGTGCGGGGTTACAGCCGGGAATACCGGCCGATTTCGAAATGATCGGGTTGTTGCCGACCAGCAGCCACACATCGGCCTGGTCGAAATCCGGTTCGCCACCGAGCCACTTACCGTGCAGCGCCATCGAGATCTGTTTGCCCGGCTGGTCAATCGTGTTCGAGGTAAAGAACATGCGCGAGCCGATCGCGCGCATAAATGCGTTGCCCATGGTGGCCGCGGTGGGTGT